>CAZYWQ010000296.1:0-4493 GCA_964651675.1 uncultured Candidatus Sumerlaeota bacterium
ATGCAATAATACGCTCAATTTCATAATTGAGATTGAATATGAAAATTTAAAATTAACCCCTGATTATACTTTAAATTATTACTTTCCTCGACAAAAATCCTTAAAACATAGTAAAAAATGCAAAATATCACGATTTTCCCTTTTTTCAGACTAATCAGCATAATGGGTAATGTGTTACACATTACCCATAAAATAGTAAAATATTAACCGTCAATTTCATACTTCTTCATCTTATTATGTAGACTCTTTCTACTAATACCCAATAAATCAGCCGTTTCCTGTCTTTTTCCACCAGTAATTTTCAAAGCTTCTTCAACCAGTTTTTTCTCAACTTGCGATGATAAATTACATACTTCATCCGATAGTGAGATCGGAAAATTCACACTTCGTGCAGGTTCCTCTACTAATTCCCGCTCATCCGTACTGAATAATAAGAAGTCTTTCTGAATATAATCTTCCTTTTTAAGAATAACAGCTCGTTGAATTACATTTTCCATTTCTCTAATATTCCCGGGCCAATTGTAACTCATCAGCATTTCCATTACTTCTTCACTCACACCAAGCACATTAGTCTTAAACTTCTTATTATATTTGTCAATAAAATATTCCAATAAAATCGGAATATCGGATTTTCTTTCTCTCAATGGAGGTAAATAAATACTAATAACATTCAATCTAAAGTATAAATCCTCTCTAAAATGTTTCTCATTAACAGCCTGTAATAAATCCTTATTAGTAGCAGCAATGATTCTTATATCAACTCCAATTGTCTTAGTTCCTCCGACCCTTTCGAACTCTCTTTCTTGCAAAACCCTTAACAATTTTGCCTGAGTCAAAAGACTCATATCCCCAATTTCATCGAAAAAGAGAGTTCCACCATTCGCCTGTTCAAACTTTCCAATTTTTCGTGCAAAAGCACCTGTAAACGAACCTTTCTCATGTCCAAACATCTCGCTCTCAAGAAGAGTCTCCGGAATAGCCGCACAATTTAATCTCACAAATGGTTTCGTCTTTCTATTACTATTGAAATGTATCGCTTTAGCTATCAATTCCTTTCCTGTTCCACTCTCTCCAAAAATTAAAACAGTTACATCATTACTAACAACTTTTGTTACTACTTCAAAAACCTCCTGCATCTCATTACTTTGACCAATAATATTCTCAAAATTATAACTTCTACTTATTTGCGAACGCAATTTACCTATTTCTTTTTCGAGACTAAGCTTATCTACAGCTCTCTTGACAACAATTCGTAACTCATCGATATCCACAGGTTTAGAAAAATAATCGTAAGCCCCTTTTCTAATAGCATCATAAGCAATTTGTTTTGTTCCATGAGCAGTAATAATTATAACTATTATCGATGGATCTATCTTCTCAATTTCTTCGAGTACCTTCATACCATTGATATCAGGCATTCTCAGGTCTAATAATACAATGTCATATCGACCCCCTTTGATTTTATCAATTGCAGTAAGACCATTTTCGGCAAGTGTAACATTATACCCTTCTCTTTTCATAACCTCCTTCAAAAAGAAGCGCACATTTTCTTCATCATCAACTATAAGAATATCAGGATTCATTAATTAATACTCCTCTTTATCACTGTAGGGGCGGGGTGATCCCGCTCCTACATTTCAGTATCTCAGAGATTTTTATTCGAGACTTTTTTTATAACATCTTCTGGTATGATAGGTATTTTATTAAACCATACACCCGTAGCACTGTGAACAGCATTCATTATAGCAGGTGCAATAGGAACTGTAACAATCTCAGCCACTGCTTTAGCTCCATAAGGTCCTGTTTCTTCCTCAACAACAACGCTTTTCGTTGTGATTTCAGGCATCTCGATTGCTGTCGGAATCACATAAGTCGAAAAACTCTGATTCTGGAAATAACCATCTTTTATTTTATTCTCCTCATACAATGCATAACCAAGCCCCATTACAATCCCACCTTCACTTTGTCCTTCCACATTGATCGGATTAATCACTGTTCCACAATCTAAAAATGCATAAGCATCCTGAACTTTTATCTCACCAGTAAGTAAATCGACATCAACAATAGCTATATTAGTATTATTACTAAATAAAATATGTGGAAGTCCCTCATTAAACATCGTTTTTGAAACAGGCATTATAAATGAAGCCTTAGCTACGATTTCACCCTCTTTCGAGTTTTTAGCTAATGCTTTTAATATAACACTTTTCTTGCTATTTCTCTTATCAAATATCTTTTTCCCATCATATTTCAAATAAGATTGTGGAACATTCAACAAATTACTTGCTTTACTCAATAAAATATCCCGCATCTTCCTTGCAGCTCTGAGAGTCGAATTCCCGGCTGCATACATTACTCTCGAAGCAGTTGTTGTTCCCGAATCAAGTGTTTTGGATGTATCAGCCGCAACAAATTTAAGTTCTTTGACATCGACTTTCAACTCTTCAGCAGCCACTTGTAAAAGCCCGGTAAATATTCCCTGACCAATATCAATATTACCTATTCCCACAAGAAATTTTCCATCTTTCAAAAGCTCAATACTTGTAGCTGCATAATCCGGTAATCCAACACCTAATCCACTCCCCTGCATCGAAGCAGCTACTCCAATCCCACGCTTAACAAATTTATTTTTTCTATTAAAATCCTCGATAACTTTCCTTCGATTTTTCCATACCTTCGATTCTTTAGCCGCTTTAATTGTTTCCTTAATACCAGATGAAAGAACCATCTTAAATCCAATACTCACCTTATCTCCTCTTTGAATAGCATTCTTATAACGAAGATCTAATTCATCCATATTAAGTATTTTCGCAATACGACTCATCTGACTCTCAATTGCCACACAAGCCTGTGTATTACCAAAGCCCCGAAATGCACCGCTGAGTCCATTGTTCGTGTATACACAATATCCATCAGCTTTAAAATTGGATACTTTATAAATTCCTGCACCATGCTCTATAACAAGATTCAACACAGGACCACTCAATGATGCATAAGCTCCTCCATCTTGATATGCTTCTATCGTATGAGCTGTTATTTTCCCATTCTTCCTTATACCTGTCTTCATCCTGATCTCAATCGGATGTCTATGAGTACAACTTATTATATGCTCTTCCCGTGAAAACCATAATTTAACAGGTCTCTTCGTCTTTAATGCCAATTATGCCAACATATTCTGAACAGTTACTTCATCTTTTCCACCAAAAGCACCTCCTGTAAAAGGTTCAATAACGCGAATTCTATCCATTGGAATTCCGAGCGCTCTTGATATTTGCGTCTGATCCCGAAATGCATATTGTCCACCTGCCCAAACAGTCACAATCCCGTTCTCATCAAGCTTTGCATAACCTGCTTCTGTTTCAAGAAAAGCATGATCCATCATCGGTGTATAATAAGTGTTCTCGACAATCACATCTGCCTGTTTAAATCCCTTCTTAACATCACCTCTATCAAAATGTAATTCTAAAATGACATTTCCTTTTTCGTGAATCTTGATAGCATTCTTTTTTAGAGCATTATGAACACTGGTAACAACAGGTAAGGATTCATAATCCACATCAATCAAATTAATAGCCTTTTCTGCGACTTCCCTTGTTTCAGCCGCAACTACTGCTACCGCATCACCAACATACCGAACTCTATACTCACATAGAACAGGCTGGTCCTGAACTGCAATTCCATATCTATTAGAACCTTCAATATCTTTGTGTGTAAGAACAGTCACCACACCTTTTAATCTCTTTGCTTTCTCGGTATTGATAGAATTAATCTTGGCGTGAGGATACTTCGATCGCAATACCTTTCCCCATAGCATTCCATCTGAATAATAATCAGAAGGATACTTTAACCTTCCTGTCACTTTGTCTTTAGCATCGACCCTCAGTACTCGCTTTCCAACAAATTTAAACTGATTTTTTGCCATTTATTATCCTCCCCCAACCGGCTGAAAAAAATATATTTCATCACCATTCGATAAACTATCATCAAAACCACTGCGCATCCCATTCAATAATATCCAGCAATCGGGAGCTTCTTTAATAGAAAGTTTCGCGGCCACATCTTGTACAGTAGAATTATTCTTTAAATTCATCTCAAACTCTGGGTTACGATAATTTTTCGCATATTTCCCAAATAAAAATATCTTAACCTTCATATTCGATGTTTCTAAATAATCAAGATGCAGATAAAAAAATTAACGAAAAGTCTCTTTAGAATATCATTTCTTCTTTTTGCTTATAATTTCAGTCTGCTCCACTAATTTCCTTCTATAATCCTCAAATGGAAAATGAACAAGGATACACATCTCTTTCAATCGCGATGTAATACGCTTTCTCACTCTTGCTTCTATTTCATCATAATTAAAATTTGAAGTTATGATAGTAGTCATCTGATTTTCATATCGTTTATTAATAATATTGTAGATTCTATCAAGTACCCAATCAGAAGTCATTTCAGCGCCCAAATCATCGAGTATAAGCACATCAACGCTACAG
>CAZYWQ010000297.1:0-4482 GCA_964651675.1 uncultured Candidatus Sumerlaeota bacterium
GCAACAGGACCTGGTCTACCTGATCTGGCAATAAAGAAAGCTTCTTTCATTACCCTCGGAAGTTCAGCAACATCTTTTACAAGATAATTATGCTTAGTAATCGGACGAGTAATTCCTGTTACATCAGCTTCCTGGAAAGCATCATTGCCGATTATAGAAGTAGGTACCTGACCAGTTATTGCAACAATCGGTATTGAATCCATATAAGCGGTTGCGATACCTGTAATCAGATTTGTTGCACCAGGACCAGAAGTTGCGATACAAACTCCGACCTTTCCAGTAGCTCTTGCATAGCCATCAGCTGCATGTGCTGCACCTTGTTCATGTCGTGTCAAAATGAATTTAATTTTGGATTTATTAAGAACATCGAAAATGTCAATTACCGCTCCTCCAGGAAATCCAAACATTATATCAACACCTTCTTTGATTAAGGCATCGATGATTATTTCAGCACCTTTCTTTTTCATTATCTTACCTCATCTCGTTTGTTTGTTGCACATCTGAATTTTTATTAATTTGGTCAACTATGATTTTAATATTCTCGTTTAGAAGTCAAGTTTTATCTATTCTTTTTTCCAATGCAATCTCAGCATCTGACTTCCTCAAGTATAAGGGAGCAAAACTTCGAATATCTTCCACCTCTTCCCTCCTCAGTTTTTCCATTCCTATATATGCAACATTAATAGCCGAAATAAAATTTTTGTCTCCTGATATAAAATGAGCCTTTTCACCTAAAGCGTTTTTGATTTCGACTTCAAATCTAGCTATAGTGTTTCCTAAAAAAATTGTATCATCAACGATGTCTTTCAGGAAATCACCTAATGCTGTGACTTTATCACTTGTTAATCTATTAAGGATCCCTGAACAACTATATTTGAACAACGCTGTATAAATTTCATTTCTCTTTGCATCAATAATCGGGCATATACTATAGGGTGAAAAAACAATATTCTTCGCCATTGCCTCCAAAGTTGAACAGGAAACTAACTGCAAATTATTCGCAAAGGTAAGTCCTTTAGCTACACTTGCGCTAATTCTTAGACCAGTAAATGACCCTGGCCCTTTTGTCACAGCAATTGCCGCCAATTCTGTCAGAGATACCTTAGTCCACTTCAACAAAGTATCAATGCTCAACATAAGCCTTTCTGAATGTGTAGTATTCACATTAAGATTTATTAATCCTAATGGTTCACTTTCATTAATCAATCCTACACTTCCACATTTTGTTGATGTGTCTATACCTAATATTAGCATTTTCCCGTATCAAAATGTATTTTATATTTTGTTTTTATCTTGCATTGAATTATCTTAAATTCTAATATAGTCAATAATATAATTGAAATAATTTTAAAAAGTAAAAATTTCATAATCACAGCTTTTCAAATGAAAGTAATCAAAAGCATCAAAGAAATCGACAATTATAATCTTTCGAAAAAACAAATATGTATAACTATTGGTGTATTCGACGGTTTGCATATTGGACACAGAAAATTAATCAAAACAACCGTTGAATATGCTCAAAAGAATCAGATAAAAAGTGTTGTTCTAACCTTCTCAAACCATCCTCTGAATAGCCTTGCACCTGCTTATTGCCCTCAATCCCTATTAACAAACAAGAAAAAAGTCACCTTATTAAAAGAATTGGGTATCGACTATTTAA
This sequence comes from uncultured Candidatus Sumerlaeota bacterium, assembly GCA_964651675.1. Lineage (GTDB taxonomy): Bacteria > Sumerlaeota > CAZYWQ01 > CAZYWQ01 > CAZYWQ01 > CAZYWQ01. Next base: position 1,661 of record CAZYWQ010000297.1, read on the forward strand.
TAATGATGCCTTTTGACAAACAACTATCAAATTATTCACCTGAAAAATTTATCAAAGCATTTTTACTTAAATATTTCAAGATAGATTGTATTGTCGCCGGATATGATTTTAAATTCGGTAAAGATGCCACCGGTGATATACATCTTCTACAGCAATTAGGAGACAAATACGATTTTGAAATTAAAGTAATCAAGCCTGTTTATTTATGCGGACGGATAGTCAGTAGCACAGAAATAAGAGAACTTCTATTAAACGGAAAAATCCTATTGGCAAACAGAATGCTCGCAAGAAAATATTCCATTGTTGGGAAAGTCGTAAAAGGAGATAATCGTGGAAAAATTCTCGGATTCCCAACAGCAAACATTAAATTAATAGGCAACTCACTCCTACCAAAGAATGGAGTTTATCTCACAAAGATTAATTTCAATGGCAAAGACTTTTTTGGAATGCTCAACATCGGTATAAAACCAACTTTTGACAATCAATCGTTAAGTGTCGAAATACACATATTCGATTTTGACGATCACATTTATGGAAAACAATTAGAGATTTCATTTTTACGAAGATTAAGGAACGAAAAAAAATTCGGGTCATCAGAACAATTAAAAGAACAACTCATCAAAGACAAAAAAAGGTCGCTACAAATAATAAAAACAAATTGTAGGGAACAGTCCCGACCGGTCTCTACAAATATAAACTCAAAAGTCTAACAGTAATTAACACGATAACAACAAAAACCAAAATAAAAATATCTATTCTCTGAATAGTCAATTCTTCAAGGGTGATTATTTCCCCAGTAAATCCGCGTGATATCATTGCCTCATAAATTCGTTCACTTCTCTCAAATGTCCTTAAGAACATAGTACTAATAACATAAGCAAGGCTTTTCATCTTTCCGTAATATGTGGGTTTTATCATCCTTGATTTCCTTGCTCTCAACAATCTCTCAAACTCATCAAAAAAAAGATATATATATCGATACATAAATGAAAAAATTAAAATAAAAAAATGAGGAATCTTTAAGCCTTCAAATCCCTTTAACAGAGAATTGAACTTCGTCGTTGTAATTAATATTATTGTTATGAAAACTGTCAGATAAGCCCTCGACACGATTTTAGCAAATAATGTGAATCCTTCTTTTTTGATAACAATGTGAACGATATGTTTAAATTCAAATAGAGTTTCTTCTCCCTGAACAAACGGTATAAAAATGGATAGCACAAAAATAAAGGGGATTATTTTCAAGGTCTTAACAAATACTTTTTGGATCGGAATATTAGATAATAACACAATAATATTTAAGAATATGAAGATAAAAAGAAACTCCCTTAAGTCTTTAAGAGAAACTGCAAAAATGATTAACAAAATAGATAAGACGACTTTTATTTTCGGATCAATCCGATGAACAGGCGACTGAATATCAGCATAACTATCAAGAAAAGAATGATGCACTTCTATCCCCTTTTACTTAATAAAATATCTAACTTTTTTAATCATCAATTAGAAAAACACACCAATAAAAGTTTTTATCACACTTTGTTCTTGTGATTCCTCGAATGTATCATCAATTCTACTTATAGCCTTCCGAGCATCAGTATAAAGCGCATCATCCGTTACGAGTTTACCGATAGTGCCTTTACCTTGTTTGATATTTTCAGCAACTTCCTTGAAGGTTTCCGCAGTTTCACTCATATCAGAACTGAACTTTTTAATTGTATCGATGACATTCGTAATATCATTTTCATTGTTATTAATCAGGTCATTTAAAGAAATCGAAGTTTTTTCGATAGACTCTAATGTCTCAGTTGCTTGTATGTAGATGTAATCATCATATAAGAGTTTACCCAAAGTCCCTTCACCCTTCTTCACCTGCGAAACAAGTTCATTAGTACTATCGAAGAAATCAGTGACATCCTTATAAAGAGAATCATCCTTAAATAATCTTCCAATCGTTCCTTCACCATTATTAACAGATGCAACCATATCATTTATACTCGCGATAGTATCCTGAAGCTTCGGTGATGATTCGGATAGAGAAGTAATTGTATTTTTAATATTATCCCGATTCTCATCCAGGATCTCCTTGACTTTTGAAGCAATCTCATTTTGATTTTCATTAAGAGAATCGATAAACTCCTTCGCACTATCCGTGGTTTTATTAACATTGGCTATCATTTCCGACAATTCAACCGTTTCCAAACTTTCAATAGTATCCCCCGGTTCAGCATATCCACTCGACAAATCACCAATCGAAATGTTAATTGATTTTAATCCCATAATACTAATCAAATCGACTCTCGCAACCGCATCCTTCGTCACTTTCTTATCTTTGAATATCCTCAAATCCAATGTTACATCCTTATAGTCCTCGCTAATTCTTATTTTATCAACATAACCAATATGAACACCTGCCAAAAGCACATAATCTCCTTCGGTTAAACCAGAAACTTCTTTAAAATGCGTTTTAATTATATAAGTGCCTTTCAATTTCTTAAATCCCTCAGACATTAATGAAAACACACTTAATAAAATAAATCCTATAATGACAAACATACCTACTTTTATAGATAATCCTTTATTCATAGCTCCTACCTCCTTGAAATAAACTTCTTAACTATATCTTTATTGCTATTTTTCAAATCCTTAACCGTTCCAAACTCTATTATTTCCCCATCATAAATCATCCCAACAAAATCAGTTGTCCTTTCAGCACAAATCATATCATGAGTTACAACAACTTGTGTAATATTAAACTCCTCTTTCATCAGAATAATTATATCATCAACATTATCGGATAAGATCGGATCCAATGCCATAGTCGG
>CAZYWQ010000298.1:0-4472 GCA_964651675.1 uncultured Candidatus Sumerlaeota bacterium
ATGATATGTATTGGGAAGGTGGTATGACACTCCTCACTGATCAGTCACCCCGACAGTTAAGAGATTTTGACCAGGCAGTTCCCGCATTCGCTGGTGACTGGAAACTTTATGAATAATGATTTTTACCGGTTGGGAGATAAGAGCATCTATCTTTTTTATTCTAAAAATTGAGGGATTTTTTATCCCCAAATTAGTTTCGGATCAAAATATTTTCTAAGTGTGTATATATTGTGATTTTTCCCCTGATTATATGATAGAAAGGAGGCGGTGATAGAAATATTAAAGTTGTTATAGGAGGTAACTTTGTGAGAAGTATTTTTGTTGTTTTACAAATAACAATGTTGTTGTTGTGCAGTTTTCATCTATTTGCGGTTCAGGAGTCGAAACAATCCACTCCAGCTAATGCAGAAATATGTGAAATTCCAAAAGATTATCCTGTGCAAGTCATTTCGATTGAAGTTGATCCAGTTTATAAAGATATGCTTGTTCCTCGTAAAGATGGTTGGCTTGGTTCAGACGATGCTTGCTCAATTCCTCTTTCGGATAAGAAGATATTATGGCTTTTTGGTGACACCTGGACAGGTAAAATCGAAGATGGCGCAAGAGTTGTTGAAAATCAAGGGAAGTTCATTAATAACAGTATAGGAATTCAGGATACCAAAAAGGAACCTCCGGATAATATAATGTTTTACTGGGATACAACAGGAGGAAAGGACGAATCTTTTTTCCCTCATCAACCAGATACAGCAGGTAAATTTTATTGGCCCACGATGGGAACTATGTTAAAAGGTGAATTATTCATTTTCTGTTATCCTGTGGGATTTTTGATGAATATACCTGATACAACTTTAATTCGAGTTTCCAATCCGTTGGATCCACCAACTCAATGGAAACAAAGAGTATACGATTTGAAATTGGGTAATGTTCATCAAGGATTTCATTCTGCTATTTATGTTGAGGAACCATATATGTATTTCCTCGGATATGATGATCCAATTAACACTGTTGATGAAAGACGAACAGTTTTAGCGAGGGTAAAGACAGCAGACCTTATTGCCGGGAAAAAAGGAGAAGCTTATGAATTCTGGGTAGAAGGAGAGGATGGTCCTGAATGGGGTCCTGAACCTGAGAAACTTGTAACACTATTTACTCCGGGTGTTACGGAAACAGGAATTCACTACGAAAAGGATTGGGGACTTTTTATTTGCACTACATACAGTGTTCGTTCTCCAAATATACTCATTACAACAGCGCCAAAACTCACTGGTCCCTGGAGCAAGCCTGTTTCCATATATCAAGTTCCAAAGGAGGTATCTTTCGATACTATAACTTATGCGGTAAAACCGCATAAAGAACTTTCTACAAAGGCAGGTGAAATTATTATAACTTATGCAACAAATGTTGTCTCGTTTGAAGACTTCTCTTCCTTATTTACTAAGGAAGGATTGAATGTTTACTACCCTCATTTTTTGAGGGTGCAGTTGGAATTAACATCAGATTCAAAAAGCACAAGCTCTGCTAACTAAATTCCATTAAGAATTTTAGGGAAACAATAGTAAGGAGGACTTTATTATGATTATTCATTTTAAATCAAAGGCATTTACGCTTATTGAGTTATTAATCGTTGTGGCAATCATAGCGATATTAGCAGCAATAGCGGTTCCAAATTTTTTAGAGGCTCAAACTCGTTCAAAAGTGTCGAGATGCAAGGCTGATATGCGTTCTCTTGCAACAGCATTAGAGGCTTATACTACCGACTGGAATAATTATCCACTGGATGCGAGTTGGTATGCGTGGAATGAATCGACTACTCCACAGGAGTTATGGAATGTTAGAGCTCTTTCTGCATTAACAACTCCCGTATCATTTATGACATCAATTCCAAGGAATCCTTTTCCAAATAAAACAGATGAACCAGGTCGTGTAGATGCATATTTTCGTTATTTCTCATGGTATTGGAAAGAGCTTATTCTTTTCGGAAATCCTACCTATCCAAATACATCAAAGGTATGGTCATTGGCTTCATGTGGACCTAATCAGATATCTAATGTAGGAGAATATTATGTTTTTGGTATGGAAATATTAGAATCAATTCCTGGTAATTATCCTGAATATGGTGATGGGTGTTTATATGATCCTACTAATGGGACAGTAAGTGAAGGTGATATTGTAAGAATAGGACCATAAGAAACGAAGTTTTTGCAGTAGTCAATATGATAGAAGAAAAGCTGAGAGATTTCTCAGTTTTTTAAAGGAACAGTATTTTTTAGTTTTTGTTTAACTGGAAAAGTAGTGTCTTCCTAAACACTGATATAAGCTTTTGTCGTTCCTTAACCTCATTTATTTGATATCTATAGTCTATTTCACTGTGGAATAATCAATATTGTTTGAGGATTTAATGTTTTACATTAAGGGTAGTGTGATTACTTGTGATGACTTCAAGAGAGCGGATTAAAATAGCTATGGAATGTCACAAACCAGATCGTGTTCCGGTATGGTGTCCGCTCAGCTTAGAACACATTGTTCGTAATGGGACAAAAAATGGAGATATTCCTGAGACAATTGAAGAGTTTGTTGAAGCGGAATGTACATTAACAAAGCGTTATGGTTTTGATGGCGTTGTTTTATATTTGCCTGGAACAAGGAGAGGTATTGTAATTAAGAATCAAATAGATATCTGGATAAACGGAGTTCCGGAGGGTGATGCCACTCATATTTTTAATGAAGCTGATCCGGAGATGTGGACTAAGAATATTCCTGAATATCAGCTTGAGGACTTTTATAGCAGTCGTTTAGCACGAGGAATTATGGGTGATGATTATCATATAGGTGGTTGGACACCTGATGGATATTCAAGTGCATTACAATGGTTTCCTCGATTGGATCAAGGGATGATCGCTATTCTTGAGGATCCGAAAAGATTTAAGGCATTGGTAAATTATTTTGATGAAAAAAGTGTTGCCTGGGCAGTGGCTCAGATTAGGTTAGGAGAATTGGAGAGTATACATATTTCTTCACCTTATGCTGGGTCTTCTTTTATTTCACTTAGTGCGTATAAGGAATTTGTTTTACCATCAGTACAGAAATTAGTAAATGCGGTAAAACCTTTAGGAGCATTTACTTATTTGCATACTTGTGGGTTCATTTCTGATAGGTTGGAGATTATGGCGGAGAGTGGTGTTGATGGAATAGAATGTATGGATCCACCACCATTGGGAAATGTGGAACTATCAGATGCTAAAAAAAGAGTCGGCGATAAAATTTTTCTGAAGGGAAATGTAGATTCCGTAAATGTACTTCTTCGAGGTAGCAATGAAGAAGCTAGGGATGTTATAAAAAAGTGTATCGAAGATGGTATGCCAGGAGGCGGTTACATTTTAAGTACGGCGTGCTCAGTTGCGCCATCTGTTCCGCCTGAGCGGGTTAAATGCCTATCAGAAATGGCAGAATGTTCTGGAATATATAACTGAATGCAATGAATCACACGGGCATATTATAATTCTAAGGAATAATTGTGAATAGGAATTATGGATGAAAGAGAAATTTTTTAAGCGTGTTCAATATATTTCCCAAAGATTTTTTGTTGGATGTGCTGTTATTATAGTATTATACCTATTTATTTTTGTTAGGGTACCGGGAGAGGTACACAAGGGTCGAATTACTATTTCACTCTGGCAAGTAAGAGGTACAGAGGAGGTCGAACCACAGGCTCCGAAGTGGTTTAATGAGGAACAAGACAAAATTTATGTCAGGATAGTAGGTGTACCATTTCTCGAGTTTGAACAGAAGTTCTTGACGAGTGTTGTTGGAGATGTTCCTCCCGATGTTTTTGAGTATTTTGGTTCTGTAGCTCAGTGGTCTTCGCGTGGGGCAATGGTTTGCCTTGATGAATATATGAAGCGAGATGGTTATGACCGTTCAAAGATTTTTCCAGCACTGTGGAAAGAAATGACCTGGGATGGGAAAATTTATGCTATTCCAACCGGAGCCGGATGCGATGCTTTTTATTGGAACAAGGCTCATTTTCGTGAAGCAGGTCTTGATCCTGATGTTCCACCACGAACCTGGAAGGAACTCGAAGAATATGCTGAGAAATTAACCATCAAAAATCCTGATGGAAGTATCAAGCGTGCTGGATATATTCCGGGTTATTGGCATCCTATTTCGGAATTGCCGATATATTTTTTCTGGTGTTTACAAAAAGGGGCTAAGGTTCTCAGTGATGATGGTAGGAAGGTGAATATTACATCTGATGCCTGTATAGAAGCGTTTGACTGGGAAGGAAGACTCTTCAAAAAACTTGGAGGAGATCAACTTATACGCTTACGTTCATCATTTGGATATGGTGCTCAGCATGGTTTTTTAAGTGGTCAGGTTTCTATGGTAGAACAAAAATCCAGTTTCATCCAGGAAATTTCCAAGTATGCTCCCAATTTAGAATATGGAGTATCAATGTTTCCTATACCTAAAGG
>CAZYWQ010000299.1:0-4466 GCA_964651675.1 uncultured Candidatus Sumerlaeota bacterium
ACCATATTCTGGATGTCCGGCTGTTGGAGAATCCCATTGCCGAAAGTTTTTTATGTCTTCTAATGTAACATCGTATCCGCATAGATGTAGGACTGCGTATAATAGCATAGAACCGTGCCCTGCGGACAATACAAATCTGTCACGATTGACCCAGTTTGGATTTTTAGGATTGCAACGAATAATCTTTGACCATAAAATTGCTGCGAAATCGGCACAACCCATTGGCATTCCGGGATGTCCTGAATTGGCTTTCTGTACGCTATCTACTGCTAAAAAGCGAATCGTGTTAGCTATCTGCCAATGAATCGTTTGTTTGGCGATTTTATCCTCAGCTTCTTGTATTGTCTGCTTGTCTGTCATTGTTTATTCTCCCTAACAAACATAAGTTTTATAGCAGTCTAATTAGAAGAAAATATATGAATCGTCAAGACTATCTATTATCAAAGATGAATATATGTCTACATTTTTATTACTTTGTGAGGAAGAATGTTTTAAGGGAGAAATAGTGGGTTTTGTGGACTATAAAATTAAGAAAAGTTGAGATGATTATTTTTAATATTTTTTTCACAACGCTAAAGCGTGGTATTAATGAGAAAAAAGATAACTTCTTTAGCTATGCTAAAACAAGGTGTTAACAAAAGAGGATAGAAAGATTAGAAATATCAGGGAAAACCGTTTTCGCATATATTAATTACCCCATTTTGTTTCCCCATTTGAGTAGTTTTTTGACTATTATGAAAGTTATAAAGGATAAGAATATAAATATGAATAGCTTTAGAAAAACATTTTGTTTAATATTTCTCCATAATTTTTTTCCTATACCCCTTTCTGTAAGAGGTATAATATCTTTCTCCTGATCTGATTTTATTTTTCCTGAAAGTATTTTATGAAGTGTTGCTTCCTCATCTAAATGATATATTTCTCTATAGTCTAAATTGGTAATTCTACTTCCGGAAGGAATTTTGACAGTTAACTCGTCATCCGATATGGGGATATTAAGTTGTGTATCAGAAAAAATATATCTATCTTCACTTTCTATAGTGTTGGGATTATCAATAAAGCGCTTTTCATTTACCTCTTTTGGAAACCATATCCCTGGTGGATTAATGTATTCCATTGATATCTTTGAAATGTTTCCATTTTTTTTTGTAATAGTCCAAGTTTCCTCATAGACATAGGAGTACTGTTGTGATGGAGAGATAATTAGTTTTGCGTTGGCTCTTACTTTTTTTTCATCATCAAGAAAAGTAAATTTTAACAACTTGCACTTTCTTCCTTCATAATCAATGTCAGATATCGAGTCAAAAATGGCTTTCTCAGACTCTACAAATTCTATATACTTTTGTATACCTTTGTTTGTAAAATCGATACCGGTTACTCCCATAAAATATAAACCTTCAATGCCAGTTAATTCATTTTCTACGATTGCGCCACATCCTAAATCTGTTTCAAACATTAATAAAATATTATCAATTATTTCGGTTGATCTTTTTACTTTATCGTGTTTTATTCCTTCATATTGTTTAATGTATTCTGGTGCATCTCCTTCATAATCATATCGCCAGTGATTATCCTTGAATAACCAAGTTCCTTTTTGCTCTACAGGTTTAAGATAGTCCTTGGGAGAGTACATATAATGAAATACTTTTCCCTTTCCTGTTTTTATCATTTTTTTGTGAATTACTGTTGCTTTTTCTATTTCTTTCAGAGTTCTTAGATCTATGTTCTCAGGAAAAAGAAAAATTTCCAATGTGGAGAATATTAGGAATAAAATTAATGATTTCTTTTTCATATTCATGTACAGTTATTTAAATTTATATAATATTTTTTGATTAGATATTTATTATAAGTTAATATTGACTAACATACGGTATTATTGGTCGGACTATGTATATTTTATTGATATCAATACTGTTCGATTGTTTACCAAAAAATTCGCTTTTATAAGCTATTCCATCTGTAGTTCTTTGTACAGACCAATAATGAATTCCAGTAATATTACCTCGATAATCTTTTTCTAAACGAATAAGTACAACGCAATGACCAGTTTTATTGTATCTCCAAAATTGCACCAAATCGCCCGGTTGTGCTAGAGAAATATCATTTATTTCTACTCCTAATCCATATTTTGTAAGAGCATCAACGCATGTTTTTTGATTACCGTTCGTACCATAAAAAACTTTTCTAAATGCTTTTATGCTTTTGGGTGTTAGGGAACCAATAGTGTTCGCATTTTTCTCTTTATGGACTATTTCCCAGGCATTTATATAAACTTCGAAAATAAAACCTATACAATAGAGACAAGGATCAGATCCTGCAGATAAAATTTTTTCACCTTGATAATAAATATCTTTACTAATGCCTAATTTTCTGTTGACTTCTTTAGGTTCGCACATTCTGGGAAAGTTTTTATCTGAATAGGATTCTATTACTTGTAAGATATAGGGATTTAAAGGCGTTCCAAGTTTATCAATTTTTGTTTCAACTTGTTTTTTAACGGAGGTAAATATTAAAAGCTCAGGAGAAAATGTATGTAACAATATATATACTATTGTAAAAGAGATTACAAGCAATATCCCCTTTTTAACAATCGTCCCTTTTATCATTATTATTAGCCTATAAAAGATTAATATAATGATGGAAATATTTTATTTTTAAAACCTTTATTTCGTCAAGAAAAATTTCTTACAGAGAATAAACAGAAATATATCAGCTAAGGTTTTTAAAATATTAGTAGAAATATTTTGAGTGAGAAAATACTAAGTCTATTTCAGCCATTGAGAAAGGTTTTTGGCGAAGTAGGTGAGGATAAGGTTGGCTCCGGCTCTTTTGATGCTTAATAGCATCTCCATTGCGACTGCTTTTTCATCTATCCAACCATTCTTTGCTGCTGCTTTGACCATCGAGTATTCTCCACTCACATTGTACGCTGCTATCGGCACATCAAATCGTTCTCTTGCTTTGCTAACAACATCCAGATATGCCATCGCTGGCTTTACCATTATTATATCAGCCCCTTCATTGATGTCCGCTTCAGCCTCTGATAATGCTTGTCTGACATTTCCTGGATCCATCTGATGCGATTTTCTGTCTCCAAAGGCTGGTGCTGATTCTGCGGCATCTCTGAATGGTCCATAGAATGAGGAGGCATATTTCATCGCATACGACATTATCGGTGTTTCAACGAATCCATTTGCATCCAGTATCTCTCTGATTGCTTTGACTCTTCCATCCATCATATCCGATGGCGCAACCATATCAGCCCCTGCTTGTGTATGTGTCAATGCACTCTTTGCTAATAATTTTATCGTCTCATCATTGTCTATGTATTTATCTTTTAATATACCACAATGTCCTGATGTTGTATATTCACACATACACACATCGGTTATTACATATAAGTTTATGTTGTTCTTTCTGATTGCACGAATCGCTTTTTGAATTATGCCATTTTCTGAATAACAATCCGAACCCAACTCATCTTTTTTCTCAGGGATTCCAAATAGTAGAATTGCTTTGATGCCTAATTGTTCGATTTCTTTGAGTTCTTCAATCAACATATCAATGGAAAATTGAAAACATTCGGGCATCGAAGGAATTTCTTTTTTGACTTTTTGACCTGGGACTACAAAAAGAGGATAAATGACATCGTTGAGTGTTAAAATAGTCTCTCGAACCAGATCTCTGATTAAAGGAGATTTTTTTAGTCGACGAAATCTTTTAAATTTTTCCATTTTTCACTTCACAGAATATAATTTTATTTCATCGCTAAAAGAGTGGCTAATCGTTGTGGAATTTGCAATGAAAAATTGTTCTTACAGCAACAATAAAGTCTCGCCAGCCGATTTTTTTGCCTTCTTCGAAGGTTCTTGCTTCGAAACTTACTGGGACTTCGATAATTTGATAACCTTTTTTCAATACTTTTGAGGTAACTTCGGGACAAAATTCAAATCGCTGACATTTTAAATCAATACTTCCGATTGCTTCTTTTGAAAAGGCTTTATAAGCAGTTGCTTCATCTGTTATTTTATGTTTGAATAAGATGGATACTAACAATGCGAGAATCTTGTTTGCGATGAAATTTGGTAGTCGCATATTTTTAATGGAACCTAAAAATCTTGAGCCATAAGCTACCTCGCATTTACCATCAATGATAGGCTGAATTACTTTCGGAATATCATTCGGATCATATTCAAGATCGGCATCCTGTACGATGACGATTTCTCCGGAGAAGTGCTTGAGACCTGTTCTAATCGCAGCTCCTTTACCCTGATTTACATCGTGATATAAGACGATTGTATCTGGATTCTGCTCTTCTTTTTTTAGTGGCAATCCTCGAAAAATCATTGGCTTATGGAAATCCGGCCAAATTATTTTATGCCTTTCCCGTCCCATCATTGATGAATATGTAGATGTGCTCAGACGTATGGGACTACAGAATGAGCGTGAACTTGAAGAGCTGTTGA
>CAZYWQ010000300.1:0-4444 GCA_964651675.1 uncultured Candidatus Sumerlaeota bacterium
ATAATATAATCACTGAATGTTTCTTTTTGTTGAGTGATGTTTATAGCCTGCACAAATTCCTTAACGATTTCTAATTTTTCTTTTGCGAGGTCCTGCAATTCCGATTCGTAGTTGGTTGTTTCTTCGTAATATTTTATCGCATCTTCATATTGACCAAGTTTTTCAAAAGCTAATCCTTTGGTGTATGAGATTATGTCTCGATACCTTTCGGGGTATAAGGCTTCGTAGCTTTTGATGCGGACTATAGTCGATTTGAAAATATTTTGTCCTGTGATGTCTTTTGGCATAGGAAATTTGTAGATGTCATCATTAAGGTGAAGTTGAAAATCACCTATAACCTCTAATAGGGTTTCATACGGTTTGTATTCGGGAATAGATTTTTGAGACTGCCTTTTTAACAAGGTTGGAATACTCTTGCAATTTATCAATTCAATAAGCATAAATATTATGAATACTATTTTTAAGATGTGAATTGTTTTTTGCTTCATATCGCTTTTTACCTATTTTATTTGAACTTATTTTTAATCAACCAAATGACTCTATAGGATTACATTATGAGAAAATCAAATTTGATATTAAGGAAAATAAAATTAAGCTCAATAAATTTCTCTGATAATCAATTTCTTTTTTCATATCCATTGGTGTTTGAATCGGTTAAAGAATCTATCAAGAAAATTGGACTTATTAATCCTCCAATTTTGAAAAATGTCAAAAATAAATATACGATTGTCAGCGGATTTAAGAGAATTTATGCCCTGAAAGAATTAAAAGTATCGGATTTAAATGCTTTTATCGTCAACGATGAATATCCTCAATTGAAATTATTTCAATTGTCACTTTCGGAGAATTCTCTAATAAGAGAATTCAACTCTATCGAAAAATCAATTATTATAAATCGGCTTTTGAGATATGTTGATAAAAAAGTTATATTGGAAGATTATTTTAAGTACCTACATCTTGAGCCTTCATTAAAATTGTACAATCTATATCAGCCATTGATAAAACTGGAAGATGAAATAAAACTGTCGATAGCAAATAATGAAATTTCTGACAGGACTGGCTTTTATCTTTTGAAATTTAATAAGCAAGATAGAATGGCATTATATAAATTGCTTAAGCAATTAAGACCTTCATTTAACAAACAGAATGAGATTATCGAAATTGTTTCTGAGATTTCTATAAGAGAAGATAAGAAGGTCAAAGATGTGATTCAATCCGAAGAAGTGAAAAAGATTTTATCGTGTAAAAGGTTTTCAACTCCGCAGAAGTTGGAAGAGATTCGGATTTATTTCAAAGAAAGAAGGTATCCACAATTAACAGTTCTTGAAGAAAACTTTAATGCACTAAAAAAAGACCTAAAGCTCCCTTCCAAAATGAAATTTTATCCACCGCCATATTTTGAAGGAGATCTTTATCAAATAAACTTATCATTCTCAAAAATCTCACAACTCAATAAACAAATTGATATTTTAAACAAAGTTGTGAATTCGGGAAAATTGAGAAAAATAATGAAGGATTAGGGGAAAAATCTATGGGATATGGTATAATGATGATAAAGAGTGAGATGGGCTTCTAAAGCGGGTATGATTTTTAAAACTTTAAATATTTATGATAAGAAACAATCAGAAAATTGAATTATGAATATAATTCCCCTAAAGCTAATTGGAAATTTAGGCGATAAGTATAATAAAAACCGCTTTGTTGAACAAAGATCGAAGGATTTTGGGAGAAAATAAGTGCAAAAGATAAAAAGTAATAATGCACAAAGTATGAGGAAAATAAAAAGATATTGCTCAAGGTGCAAGGGGAAAGTGGAATTACATTCAACAGGTTTTGACCAAAATACTCAAAAAGGTGAAACTGTCGAGTGGTTTAAGTGCTGGAAATGTGGTGAATATTATCCTATCTATTCCTCAGGTAGTAAAAATTCTGAGTCTGAAAGTTAGCAATCGATGTTCAGGTTATTGTTAATATTCTTACCTCTTGTATTTCTGTTTCGAGCTTTAATAGTTTTCTTCATAGGGGAGTATTATAATCATTAACCGCCACTTCGTTTTAGCTACCAATCAGAGAGTCTAAGTTTGTTTCGTTCTTGACAGCTACTTTTATTCTCGTCATATTATATTTGTTCTGCAGGTAGAGAGTTGATAAATTTAATAAATTAATTTTTCATAGGAGAATCAAGGATGAGTAAAAGTAAAAAGAAATCCTGGAGAGAGAAATTAGCTGATAATAAGGGACTTCCTAAAGTTGAAAAAATCACAGATAAAATGAGTAAGAGATGGGGTGAGGGAACAGTTGTTATTCCTGCACCAATGGAAGTAAACGAGATAATGAAAAATGTTCCTAAAGGGAAGTTGATCACCATAAATGAGATGAGACATATTTTAGCGAAGAAACATAACGCAACGATTGGTTGTCCGATTACCACAGGTATTTTCGCATGGATTTCAGCAAATGCTGCTGAGGAAGATGCAGAAGAAGGAAAGAAGAAAATCACTCCATATTGGCGTACTTTAAAATCAGGTGGAGAATTGAATCCGAAATATCCCGGAGGAATTAAGGATCAAAAGGTTAAGCTCGAATCAGAAGGTCATAAAATCATTCAGAAAAGAAAAAGATTTTTCGTTGAGGATTATGAAAAACACTTGATTAAGAAGTCATAGCTACCATTCCTGGAATACATTAACCTTACTGTTTTTTACGGCATTATGAGCACAGCAAAACATTGCGGCACTCCATAGCTGATGAGTCGCTCCCATAGGTTTGCCAGTTTTTTTATGTAACCATTCATTAAATTCCCATTCTTCTTTTTTTCCTAATTTGCAACCATTAGCCAGTTTTTCGAGTTCGATTTTTGCCTTTTCAATCTTTCCACATTTAACCAAGGTTGTTACATACAATCCACCAACAAAGAGCCAAATTCCGCCATTGTGGTATTGGTAAGGCAGATTAAGATGTGCCTTTGCTAACCAGGGAAGCCATCTGCGGTCATCAGGCATTACAGGATGATCCAAAACTGCCAGAGGAAATGGTTCGTTGCATCCCGATTGATCGATGTAATTAATGATGCTTTCACTTTTCTCATTATTATCGCAAACGCCAAATAGTATAGCTAATGTGTTCCCAACAGTATCGCACTCACAGCCGAATTCTGCCATCGTAATGTAAGGCAGATAGAACGGATAACCTTCAAGATTTCCAAATATTAAGGCGTATCGTTCAAAATGCTGGCATCCAAAAATTTTATGTTCGGTTTCCCACCGTGTAATTTTTTTAAAATTATCATAGTTTACCCACATAAAGGTATTAATCGCTTCTTTTATTTTATCAGAAATGCCAAGAGGCTTCAACGACAGTTCCTGAGCCATTTCGTCGTATGCTTTAACTGCTGCATAGAAAAGAATTTCGTCATATAGAACATGATGCCGATAGAAAAACAAATCTCGCCAGTCGCTATTTTCAGGAATTTCGAGGAGATAATCTTCATTGGAATCCTGACAGAGAATCCATTGCATCGCCTTTTCAATATTGGCTGAGAGAGACTTAACAAAATCAACATCTCTTAGTTTTAAATAGTAGTAACAGGTGATTATAAACCAGAGAGGTGCATCAATGGCGCTACATCCTGCGATACCATAAGAAATAATCGGTGAATCTTGAGCCGAGATGAAGTTGGGAATTGCACCTCGTGAAGATTGATATTTTGCAAGTGTTGATAAGCTGACTCTGATTCCCTCATCAATTTTATTATCGTTCAGTAGTAATGCTCCCAGAGTCGAGAAACCTAAATCTCTCGCCCAGACCTGGACATAATGGTCAACAGAAGCAGTCATCCCGAAAGGTGTAATATTATTTTTCACAATTTCTTTTGCTTTTTCATAAGCAGTGTTGATTAACATTCTTGCTCTCCTTAATTAACGAATTGATATCAATCACCAATTTAAAACTTTTTAAAATTTGCATTAGCTTCTTATTAAGATGAAAAATATCTCTCTGTAAATCAAAAAATCTTGCTATGTTCAAAATAGAATGACTATTTTGTCTGTCAGCAAATAAAATATGTGAAGGTATGTTTATGAACAAAAGAATAAAGCTCGTGGTATTGTATGGTGGTGTTTCGTCGGAACACATAATATCTGTTTCATCAGCAGAAACAATAGTTAAGCATCTCAATCCCGACAGATATACGATTAAACCTGTTTATATATCGAAGAAAGGCGACTGGATTTGTGCTGATAATTACTATCTCTTAAAGAATGAGACAGAAAAAATAGAGAAATTTTTCGATACTTCCAAAAGTTTGGCAAACGATAAAGTGAAAATTGCAAATACTAATTATCCGATTGGAATAGAGAATATGTTGGTGGATAAACCCGATGTTGTATTTATTATTATGCACGGAGTAAATGGCGAAGATGGTTCGATTCAGGGATTGCTCGAG
>CAZYWQ010000301.1:0-4442 GCA_964651675.1 uncultured Candidatus Sumerlaeota bacterium
GTTCATGTAAGCACCATACTCCGCCCACACAGGAGCACAATCATCGGCAACATGATAGAAGTCGCTGTTGCCAAGACAATAGGCAAGTACACCAGGTTTCGGTTCACAAAACTCGATTACTCTTTGTACGCCTTCCTTTAATCTTTGGATAGGTGCAGGATCATTGAAATCTACTATCGTAGGCCAACATCCCTTGTAGTTTTGCAGCCGCTCCTCTACCTGCTTCAAATTTTCAAAGTGCCCTTTCTGATTATGCTCAGGGTGTTCTTTTGCCCAGTCCCATATCTCCCACTCCATGTTCAGGTAAGCAAATATTGGCATATTTTCCTTGTACGCCGCTTCAAACAGATCCGTTGTTACCGGATTCTCAATAATTTTTGAAGTCAGCGCAACCTCAAGGCAGTTATATCCAAGAGATCTCACTTTTCTGATCATCTCACGCGGATTTTCTATGTCCCAAAGTTGTTGTCCAGGTGTGATTGAATGCCCTTTCGGCAGCCACCATTCACCATTAAGTTTAAAAACGCATTTCTCGCCTATTTTCCCTACAGCCAGTTCATATTCTGACTCAGTGCAAACCAAGCCAGTAAAAAAAATGAATAACAATGTACAAACTAAAATGAATTTTCCAGTCGCTAATCTCATCATAGTCTATACCTTTCCTTCCTTCAATTTTAATAAACAATCAATCCAAGTTAAAAACCCGCTTTTTCGTTCAACCATCTCCTAATTGGTAATCTATTTCACACCCAAGACCACAGCGGACATATTGACTCTCGAAGCATTCATTTTAGGACAAACAACAACAATTATCGCAGGAAAACAGATACAAAAAGCCCTTGCTTTTTTCTACTACAATTTTGGTACCTTCCGTAATTGGGGAGCATTCTCTTGAAGCATACGCATAATCCCCATAACAGAAGCCGGAAGATCCCCAATATACACACCACCAAATTCTTCAGGAGTAAATACTCCGATATCACTTACCGCCACTGCACCCTACACCATGGTTCCTTTACTTCAATCTATTCTTTTAAAAGATTCTTGTTTGACAAATGAGGATAAATTTTCTTGGGAAATTTTTTAGAATCGTAGTATAACTAACCATCATGGCAGCGAATGAAACACGTGATGGAGTTCACATGGGCATTTTCAAGAGTCCGAACGAACTCCTCAACACTGAATTTCATGCTTACATCTATTATAGCTCCACTTGTATGAAAATCCAAATGTACCTGACGAAACTGTAATTTAAAATCTTCCATCATTTACCTAAATCCTCTATTTATTTGCCACTTCAAACGCAACAATCCTCCCGCTGTTGAAATCTAACTGCTCCGTAATCAAAATCTTACCATCATTTACCTTACCATCACTCCTCTGTATTGCAACAGATCCGGGTAACTCAAGAAAATCACAACTCAGCGCAATCGTGAATTTCCTCTCTTTCTCACTATGATTGAAAATCACCAATGCATATTTCCATTCATTTTCAAGTTTAGCAATAGTACACTCAATTTCATCCGTTATATTCTGACCAGTAACAGCATCCTTCACTTGATACGCGACTATTCCGGGACGTTTACATAATATCAGTCCCCTGACAAATCTCTCCAAGGCCTTATTATACGGTTGATTGTAAAGCTCGGGTCTTTCACCATCCCACTGATGATCATTGTACCACTTCATACATAGCGATGAACTTAGCTTCATCATCATCCCTTTACCTAAAGGCCTTGCTGCACAAACAGGTAGCTTATCTCTGTTTAGAGATTCACTTACGGCAAGAACAATATCGTCCTTTTCAATGTCGAGAAAGCTATTCTTCAAATATTGTGCTTCCATATCACTCCCGTAAATCGGTTCCTTATCGGCTTTTGTCCCTTTATTTACTCCCGGCAAATCTACAACAGACTCCGGTGCAGCTATTTTATATGAATATAAAACCTGTTTGTCCTGAGCTATAAAATTGGAAAGCGGTGACCAGCGAATATATGAAATGGGATATTTCCCCTCACTTCTTATCCGGATTTTTCCTTTACTGTTGAACATACCAGTCCTGTCAAACAGCTTAGCCGGTATTGTTAGAACAGTCTCATTCCAATAGTTCCGTTTTTTACACTCTACAACGTCGGCTAAACACCAGCCATCTTTCCCTAAAACTTCCACCTTTACCGGATAATGCGTATCTTCATAATACCAAAAAGAAAGCTCATAATACCGAGTATCACCCGAAACCGGCACGATAATTCCCGATCCAGCGGTCGTAATGTTTCTGTATGAAACTCCATGTTCTTCAAAAGCCCGTTCACTTTTGTCATCCTTGCGCTCTCCCCACCCAGAGCCAAGATGGGCTAACATATTTTGAGCATTATCCCTTTCACTTCCAACATTAATATAAGCAACCTCCTTTACAGAATTCCGCATTGGATAAGGTCCCTTCATAAAAACACCGCTGCTCTTCACAAACTCTTCCAATTCCGTCTGAGGCAAAGAATCATAATGCGGACTAAAAAACAAACGTGCACCGGTAAGTTCAGACATTACGAAATCATAATTTTTCAACTTTTCTGCGCGGTAAATTACATCATATGGGATACCTCCGCGAGCCAGGATTCCCGTCTGTGCTTCGACTGCCCATAGAAACTTGATATCATAATCAACTCCCCAATTATGAATTCCTGTAAACATAGCATCAGGCAGCGATTGAAACACCGCTGCTTTTGGTTGAACAGGTGTATATTCCCAGATACCAGAATCATCAACCATGTTTAAATATTTCGTAAACTCCTCATAATCCGCTCTTGAAATACCACCAGGCTTACCGATTCCCGCACGCACTGTTACAACATAACCAGCTGTATAAAGTGAATTCATAAGCAGATTCGCTCCCGGACGAGTTGTAACCCCTGATCGACCCTCAGCGTTTAAACTCACAACATCAAATAGACCGATAATCGGCACGTTTACAAAATTTGATAGCATATTTCCCCGTCGTTTATCCCACCAGTGCGGACCATTCCACCCCATGAAAAAACCGACAAAATCACACACCTTATCGAGCTCAAGATGCGGTGCTGCTAACTGATCCTGATAGTCAAAACAAAAACCAGCATCACAGCCGACGCCGATCGGTTTATTTGTCAGCGTCCGTGCGTAATTCACATACATTTTAACCGCACCGAAAATATATCTTACCCGCTTATACTCCTTCCAGCTAATCCAGTGTGTATCATTGAGCGAATTCAAATTACTCGTCGGCAAATAAATCTCATCCCATTTTTGCGCTCCTATTTCTTTAAGTGAGAAATTTCTATCCTTTAACCATTCAACATAATCATCCCGGATACCCTCATTATAAGCCCACATAGACAAATTCTTATCCGCGCTGAATTGCTGCCAATAAGGTGTTGAATCCTCAATAATTTTAAAAAAATCTGAATCACATAGCTGATACGCAATAACACATCCCTGCGATTCTCCAAAAGCAATTACTTCTTTTATTGATTTTTTTATCTTTTCCTGAACAACCGGATCAAGATGATTGACAATAGTCGGCCATTCACCATGCCCTTCACTGAATCTTTTTTCAATCAGACTGATGTCTTCCCAAAATCCCCGCATGTTCTGTTCAGGATGTACCTTTGCCCAGTCCCACATCTCCCATATAAGATTATGATAAATCAAAACAGGTAAACCAACCTTGCGAGCTGCTTCAAAAAGTTCCTGCGTTTCAGGACGTTTTATAATATCTGTCGTTAAAACAACTTGTAGAAAATTATAACCGAGAAATTTTATTTTTTGAACGGATTCCAACCGCGAATTGCCATGAATAATCATTCCGGGATCATAAAAATGCCCTTTTGGAAACCATAACTTACCATCTAGTTTAAACACATGCCTCGCACCGATCCTATCCGTACTCAAACGAGGCGCAGTATCGCTTTGGGCAAACACGCTGATTGTCAACAGGAGAATAACGATGACCAATATATGTTGATTTAAACCCTTTTTAAGCATTCCAACCTTCCTATTAAAGAGGAAATACTATAGACAAAACTTACTTTTTAAAGTTTCAAAATTATCTTCCGTAATACCTTCTGCCTATCATTCTATTTGTCAAGTTTTTTATTAAAAATATCACTTTTTTCTTAACTTAATTCATTCTATTAACAAATTATAAGCAACCATTTCTTCACCTCCTACCGGTTCCTCTACTAAAAACTATATATTTCATAGTATAATCCTGAGAGTGGAATTCTGAAAGGCGGCGTACAAAGATATCGAGTGAGTTTACAGGCTAAAGCATTTCTCCGACCGAGTTAAGCAACTGTTCCAGACAGTTGATAGAGCTGTAGAAACATTGGTGTTTGCCTTTCAGTGCCCAGCAACTTCCTGGATAAGGACGTATCTCTAAGCATCCAAATTCATCTCCACAAATT
>CAZYWQ010000302.1:0-1071 GCA_964651675.1 uncultured Candidatus Sumerlaeota bacterium
TTCGAATTTACCTTTTCTCTGCATTTTCGCATCAGTAAAAGCGCCTTTTTCGAAACCGAACACTTCTGATTGAAACAAATTATCCGTTGGTAATGCACCGCAATTGACATCTATAAATGGTCCATCTTTTGTGAATCCTCTTTTGTGAATTGCTCTTGCTACAAGTTCTTTTCCACTGCCTGTTTCCCCAGTTATCAATACGATAACATTCTTATTACTGATCTCTATAATTTCTTTCTTAATATCTTTTATAGCGTTCGATTCACCTACCAATTCTTTAAACTCATCTCTTCTATCAAGTTGGTCTCTCAGATATCTATTCTCATTGACGATTTCACTCTGTTTGAGAATTTTTCTCACACGAATCAATATCTCTTTTTTTCCACTCTCCTTGGTGATGAAATCTGATGCACCAACTTTCATCGATTCTACAGCTGCATCCACAGAGTTTACGGATGTCAATACTACTATGGGTATATCTCTATCTACATCTTCATATTCTCCTAATCTCAGTTTGCTGATGAGTTCGATTCCATCCATCTTCGGCATCTTTAAATCGGTTATCACTATATCAAAATATTGCTCTTTCAGAATTTTGATGGCTTCATCGCCGTCCTTTGCAATATCCACCTCAAAGTTTTCCATCTCTAAATTCTTCTTGAATCGCAAGGCATAAGGCGTATCGTCTTCGACAAGTAATACTTCATACCTCTTCATAGTTATCTCTCCACGATTGTTAACTCTATTATAAATTCACAACCCTTACCTTCCTCACTATTCACCACTATCTTTCCACTAACATCGTCTATGATAGTCTTTGAAATGTACAAACCGAGTCCTGTTCCCTCTTTATCCTTTTTTGTTGTGAAGAAGGGAGTGAATATTTCTTGTTTCGATTTAATGTCCATTCCCGGACCGTTGTCTTTTATCTTGATTTGAATTGTGTTGTTTATTTTCTTCGTGCCAATGCAAAGTTCTCCTTTTCCATTCATTGCCTGGTAAGCATTCAGGATAATATTAGAAAATACCTGCATCAGTCTCGTTGGATTCGTTAAAAAGGGAGGTAAATTT
>CAZYWQ010000302.1:1081-4441 GCA_964651675.1 uncultured Candidatus Sumerlaeota bacterium
AATTTTTATCGAGGTCCAGTTTAACAGCGACATCTTTCTGTTCGTATTTGACTAAATTAAGAGAACTTTCAACAAGCATATTGACATCGAGATATTCTTCGTCGGCTTCGTTTTTACTCACAAACCTTTCCAGGTTCAAATTCTTTAACATCGAAAAGAAAAGTGTTATTTGTGTAGAAATGTTTTTAATTAAAGAAGGTTTTGTAGAAGTTTCTGCATCTTCTGTTTTTATTTCCTCGATATCCTCAATCTCGCTCTTGATGTTCAATATAGGCTTTCTTATGTCGTGGAATATATTGGCGGTTAACTGTCCTGCCAGAGAAAGTCTCTCCAATTTTATCATTTCCTTTTTCTTCTCTTCAAGTTCGACAGTTGTCTTGCTGATTACTTTTTCCTGTCCGACAAGATGTATCATCATTAAACCAACAGTAAGTACCAAAAGCAATGCGAGAAATAAGATTGCATATTTTACGATGAGAATATTTCCGAGATTTAAATCGAGATATAGATAACCTAAAGTTTCACCATTACTTTTCAGGGTTCTTTTCTCTAACCCACCAAGCTGATCTCTCCAATCGGAATGAACCGTCGAGTAATAAAACGGATGGAGTAAAATTTCTCCTTTATCTTTGACCATTTTAGAGACAAATATACTTTTGATATAATCGGATACGCTTTGAGAAGCAAGTTTTTCGATTGTGGCAAAATCGACCTGTCGGATATTTCTTGGCGAACCTATTACCTTGAGGACATCAAAGGAAGTCACGACTTTATCAATCGATGCCTTCTTCTCCCATTCAAATTTTATTCTCAGCCAAACAAGAATAGAGAGAGATAAAAATAGCGATGTTAAGATTAAAACGAATATAAGAAGATTTCTCTTCTCTCTCTTTGTCATAAAACCTTATCCTTAAAGAACTGTAACATCAATTAAAAATCCCGAAACATAAAAATCAACCAAATTAATTAATATTATAATGATTGGATTGTTTGAGTAGAATAAAAAAACGTTATTTTGAAGTCAGAGTGGTTTCTCTTCTGCATCTGGCACATAGAATCTTGACTCTATCGGATCGACCACGATCTTTTAAGGCAGATACAAGATTCTCATCCACTACTCCGAGTTCTTTTAGACGGGTTAGATATAATGTAGGACTTGAATAGGTTAATTCACCTAATTTTTCTGAGATCCATTTTAAATGGTCTTTGCAAGCTATCGGATCACCACATATCTCGCAGAGCTGTAACTCTTTTTCAATCGTTTCAAATGATTCTTTTCTATCGAAAAATGAAAGTTCCCAATCATTAGAGAGTTTGATTCCTTCATGATCCGCAATGCAAGCTGCTTCGCACTGTCCACAGAATATGCAGGTGTCGGTATAATGAATCATTGTTCGCATTGGAACTGCACCATCAGTTGAATCCTTATGGGAAATTGCTTCTACTGGGCAAATTTCCTCACAGGCTAAACAACCAACACATTTATCCTGATTGTATTTTGGCTGACCACGAAAATTAGGATGAGGTTTATGGGGTTCTACAGGGAACTTGGATGTGTATGGTCCCGTAATTAACGCCTTTATTGCCTCTACTAATTCTCTAATCTTAGGATATTTCATTGTTTCCTTTATACCTTAAATCATTTAATCTTTATGGCAGATTTTACTCAGATTCTCCTTCTTTATCTTCAGCATATTTATCAACAACACTGTCTTTCCAGAGTTTTACACCAGATCTATGTGCTCCTCTCGCTATCGCATGAGCCGCTACTGGAGAGGTAAGCAATAAGAATACTATACATAATAGTGCTTTCAATCCTGCAGCAGTAAATCCCAATATCAGAAATGTCCCGAATAAAATGCTGCAAGTGCCTAAAGTAACGCATTTTGTCGATGCCTGTAGACGATTGTAAATATCCGGAAGTCTGACAAGTCCTATACATCCGAAAACATCAAATGCAAGTCCGATGACAATAAATATTTCGCCAATTGTACTATTCATCGAATCCTTTTCCTTCCAAATATTTAGATAATGCTAATGCGCTTATGAAACTCTGCAATGCCCAGACTATTCCTATGTCAATATACCAGGATCGTCCAGTAGAAATGGATAATATGGCGCATATACCAACAATTAAAATTCCCAAAATATCAATCGCTACAATCCTATCAGCACTTGTCGGACCCATCATAATCCTGAATAGGCACATAAAAGCTGATAAAATAATGATATAAAAAACTCTTCCTACGAAACCTACATAAGGAAGGTCTTCGTAAAAGAGGAATGATAATGGTCGCACTATTATTAGCACAATTATCGCTATTAAAATAACTGCACCTATGAACCATCTCAATATCTTCATAGTATTAACCTATTCAAAAATCTTTGTTAATATTCTTTCGAACCGTGCTACGATAGATTTTGTTGCTGCCTCGACATCGGTTTCTTTTACATTTATCCAATGTATATATAACACACCTTTTTCTTTATCGATATCAACACTCAAAGTACCTGGTGTAAGTGTTATTGAGTTAGCAAGAAATGTAATTCCTGTATCACTCTTAAGTTTTGTTTTAACTTTTACAATCCCTGGTGTTATGGGAAGTTGAGGATGTGAGACTCTGTAAGCCACATCCAGATTAGCCTTGAAGCATTCCCATAGAAATACTTGTAAATAATAAACTATGAAATACCAGTATCGCAAAGGATTAGTCAAAGTATGGGGTCTTTTTACGAACAAATCACCTGTTATTACCGCAACTAAAAAGGCTACAATAACACCGATAATAATGTGTTCCCAATCTGGTACCCAACACAATAAACACCACACTATCAATGCCACTATGAATAAGACAATTCTACTTTTCATCTATCATATTCCCTTTATAATCATAGTTGCGTAATCTGTTCCGTGTAAAAGGGCTTCCGATGCCTTTTTAAGAAAAATATCATTTATATTAGAGATTAGTAATACTCCACCGATTAAACAAATCAATGCTAATAATAACATAGATAGTTGCATAAATCCTGGGACCTCTTTTATCTTATTCCATCGCTCTCCCAGTTTCCCTAAAAATGCATATTTGAGAACTTTCATATACATTGCTAAGGTTAGCACACTGACTAAAATTGCCCAAAAGGCAGACCAATAAAAACCAGCTTGTATCGCTGCAAGTACTATCAGAAGCTTGCTCCAGAAACCGTTAAAAGGAGGGATACCTGCTATTGACATAGATGCCATCAAATTTGTTGAACTCGTCACAGGCATTTTCGATGATAATCCACCCATTTTTTGTAAATCCCGTGTACCTGTTGAATATTCCCCAGCTCCTGAATTTAAGAAGAGTAATGACTTAAATA
>CAZYWQ010000303.1:0-4406 GCA_964651675.1 uncultured Candidatus Sumerlaeota bacterium
ATGCCTTGATGTAATCCGGTCTACAATCTGGATAACCACTATAATCAATTGCATTAACACCGATAAAAATGTTTTGCGAATTGATGGTTTCAGCATAAGCTAATGCAAATGAAAGAAAGATAGTATTTCTCGCAGGTACATAAGTTATGGGAATTCCCTTCGGCATTCTCTTTTCGATTCTTTTCTTGGGAACTTCTATTGAATCGGTTAAAGCACTTTTCCCAAAAATCGTTAGGTCGAATTTCACTATCTTATGCTCTTTAACCGAATATCTTTTAACTATTTTCTTAGCAGCTTTTAGTTCATATTTCTTGCTTTTTTGACCATAATCATAACTTATGGCATATACATCGAAGCCCTTTGCCTTAGCAATGGCTAAAGTTGTGGTTGAATCCAATCCACCGCTTAATAATACAACTGCTTTAGGACTCATATCGTTGCCCTTTCAAGCCTTTATTAAACACTGATTTCTATACTTTATTTTTATTATATAAGATATAATTTATCACTTCTTGACTTTATACACAATAATTTGTCTAATAACAAATTGTCTGATTAAGATGACAGAAAATTATCGGTTAAATTTCCGAAAAATAAAGTTGACGAATGAATGTCATTGTAACATAAGTTCATACGATTTTATATTAAGTTATGAGGTTAAAGAAGTATGGTAGACATATTGCCGTTCAAGGGTCTGCGGTATAATCCAAATATTGAGTTAAAGTTCGAAGAGCTTGTGACACCTCCTTATGATGTCATTAATAAAAGGATGCAGGTAGAATACTATAGAAGGAATGAGTATAATATTATTCGGTTAATACTGGGTCGTGATGAAGCAAATGATGATGAATACAATAACAAATATACACGAGCCGCAAATTTTCTGAATAACTGGAAAAGAGATGGAGTTTTATTAGAGGATGGTCAAAAGTGTATTTATATCTATCAACAGATATATGAATATCCAAAAGGAGAAACGAAAAAACGGTCAGGTATAATTGCTCTTGTCAAATTAGATGATTTTAAATCGGGTAATATCTTTGGTCATGAAAATACTTTTGCAGGTCCAAAAGCTGATAGATTCAAGTTGATTAGAACCTGTAAAGCAAACTTCAGTCCTATCTTCTCTATATTCAATGATAGTAAAAATAAAATGAAAAAAATAACTGATAAATTTACTTCAAAAAAACCTAATATGCAATTCACTGACGAAAATGGAATTGTCAATAAACTCTGGCTTATTAATAAGAAAGACGACACTGCAGCTATCAAAGAGATAATGAAGGACAAAGATATTTTTATTGCTGATGGACACCATCGTTACGAGACTGCTTTGAATTATAAAAAAGAAGTCAGGGAAGCCTTGAATATAAAAACAAGAAGTTCATTACCAAGTGACTATGTAATGATGTATCTGACAAACTCCGAGAGTGAAGGATTAAGTATTCTTCCTATACATCGGATATTAAACGATGACTTTGGAACCAGTCCCAGTGAGTTTCTGTCCGATCTTGAAGAAGCCTTCGATGTTATTAAGCTTACCAAGTCAAAAAATGTTAAACTCATACAAGAGATGATGTCCAAGGAATTGGAACAATGTGCAGGTGTTAAAACTGCTTTCGGAATTGTATTGAAAGATGGAAAAAATTTCTTAATCAAATTGAAAGATAATATTAATTACAATGATATACTTGAAAATGATATTTCCAAAATACAAAAGTCATTGGATGTTACCATACTTCAAAAATATGTTATAATGCAATTATGGATTGGAAATCCCGAACTCGAACTCGATGAAAGTGATATTTCATTTACAAGTGATATGAGTGAAGCCATAGAAAGAGTCTTGTCAGGTAAGGGCAAGACAGCCTTTCTTATGAATCCAACGCCTCTGGAAAAAGTGAAGAAGGTAGCTATGGCTAATGAAAGAATGCCTCAAAAATCCACCTTCTTTTATCCAAAACTTCTTACTGGAATGGTTATCAGAGAAATTAAATGATAATTATCCCACCTTAAAGAATATCTTTAAATCCATACTAATATTATTAGTTGATTTATTGTTCAGCTCAAGTCTAATATCAAGAATATAATTAAGCAAATAGAAATATCATTAATGCCAATGGATTTATTTAGAGAAAAAAATCAATCGAAAAAAAGTGATTTTACTCCTCTTGCAGACAGAATGCGACCTCGATCTCTTGAGGAATTTGTTGGTCAGCAACATATTTTATCTGAGGATGCTCCACTCCGAAAACTGATTATGAGAAGTGAGTTAGCATCAATTATTTTTTGGGGACCACCAGGCTCAGGTAAAACAACATTAGCTTTTTTGATAGCAAAATATAGTAGTGCAGAATTTGTCCCACTGAGTGCTGTTACTTCGGGAATCAAAGATGTTAAAAGAGTAATCGAAAAGGCATTTTATAATAAACAGAATCTTGATAAACAAACGATTCTATTCGTTGATGAGATTCACCGATTTAATAAAGCACAACAGGATGCCTTTTTACCATCCATTGAAAATGGAACTATAACACTGATTGGAGCTACTACTGAAAATCCCTCATTCGAAGTAATATCGCCATTGCTTTCCCGATGCAAGGTCTTCACTCTATATCTCTTAACTCCGGATGAAATAAAAGAAATAATTAATATGGCAATAAGCGATAAAGAAAGAGGATTAGGTAAAATCAAGTTTGAGTTTACCGAAGATTCGCTGATTAGATTATGCGAAATGGCAAATGGCGATGCAAGAATAGCTTTGAACACATTAGAATTCATTTATAATTACAAAGGTGGGAAAGAAGTCAAAAAATTAACGATTAATAAAAAAGATGTGGAGGAAGCTTATCAGAAGCGAAGTCTAATGTATGACAAGGCAGGGGAGGAGCATTATAATCTCATTTCTGCCTTTCATAAGAGTTTGAGGAGTAGTGATCCAGATTCTGCATTATACTGGATGATAAGGATGCTTCAAGCAGGAGAAGATCCATTATATATAGCAAGACGGATGATACGATTTGCAACAGAAGACATTGGGAATGCCGATCCAAATGCGCTTGTAATTGCAAATGCAGCAAAGGAATCCTATCATTTTCTCGGAACACCTGAAGGAGAGTTGGCATTAGCACAGGCAGCTATTTATCTTGCAACCGCACCAAAAAGTAATGCAATATACAGGGCATATCTGAATGTTTCGTCAGAGATAAAGCAATCAGGCTATCAACCAGTTCCGATGCATATCCGCAATGCACCGACGAATTTAATGAAAGAACTTGGTTATGGAGAGAATTACAAATATGATCATGAATTTGAGATGCATTATTCAGGGCAAGAATGTCTACCTGAAAAATTAATTGGTAAAAAATTCTATCAGCCCTCAAATTATGGTTTCGAGAAAGAAATCAAAAAACGAATAGACTGGTGGGAAAAATTAAAAGAAAAGGTAAAACAAGAAAAATAATCGGGCCAAATTTTATTTATATTTTTTATTAACTTCCTCTATAATCTGATTTTTCAAAAGTTCTATATTTTTATGATACTTTCTAAAAATGTCGGGGAAACGATCATATATATAAACCAAGTTTTTATCTTCTCTTTTTAAAATCCCGTAGATGGTCAAGTTTCTAATAGAAAAATCGATTTCATCAATTGTAACAGTAGTGCAAATTTTTTGAATATCTGTTATTATCAAATCTAAAGAAAAACCTGATACAACGAGATTACTAATAACAATAAGTTTTTCTAATGGATTAAGATTCTGAAAAAATATTTCGTCAACGTAAGCAATAAAGGCATTACCTAGATATACTTTATCGAGGTCATCAATTGTAATTGTTCTTGATTCTTTTTTATCAAGAAGCAGGATAATTTCGTAACACATTTTTTGTATTAAGTTAGGATGTTTTGAAGATCTAAATAAAAGCTGTTTAACGGTTGACTCTCCCTTTTCATATTCAACACCTAAAGTTCTCATGGGTTCCAAAGCCAATCTTATACTATCGATTTCTTCTAATTCTCCTAATGGAATAGGATTAGCAAGGTTATACATTGCACTCGATCTATTGAGAGATAATTTATGTAATTCAGCACCTCCAGCTATTATGATTCTAATCTTTCCCTCATCAGAAAGAGCTCTCAAAGCATTTAAAAACGTATTAGGATTTTTTGCTTTAGATAAAAAATAATCTATTTCATCAATTAAAAGTAGAAAAGGTTCTTTTAATTTTCTCACTTTTCGTATAAAATCAGCCAAATTGTAACAAGGGTGCAAATTCATCTTCTCCGACAAATCTTCAATTATTTGTTTTATAGAACTTACTGCCCCAATTTCTATATAGCAACCCTTGTGAAAGATTTTTTTACTTGAATTCTCATTAGTTCTTAAGTCTTTAGTGAATAGATGA
>CAZYWQ010000304.1:0-4401 GCA_964651675.1 uncultured Candidatus Sumerlaeota bacterium
TCATAATAGTTGTTGATGTGTTAGAGATCCACATTGAGATAAATGCGGTTGCACACATAAATCCGAGAATGATTCTTCGAGGTGTCACTCCTATTTTACTTATTATGTGGAGAGCTATTCTTTTATGAAGTCCCCATTTCTGCATTGCCATTGCTATTAAAAATCCACCGAAGAATAAAAATATTATATCGTTGGCAAAGGGAAGAGTTACTGCTTTGGCACTAACTATTTCCATTAAAGGGAAAAAAATTACAGGCAGTAAGGCTGTAACAAAAAGTGGCACTGCTTCTGATAACCACCATATTGCCATAAGTATTGCAACACAGGCTACTTTTTGCTCTTTTATATGGGTTGGGAAAATTCTTAGATTGTATAGTAAAAGAAATACAACTACTCCTAAAAACAAACCGATTGTTTGCTTCTTTGAGTGTTTTTTCATTTTATTTTTCCTTTGGGAAATCAATAGTACAGATTGTATAGGGAGAAAAATAGTTAATATTAAAATGCGGATTTAAACCGCTTGTGTCAATAAAAAATAAAATGATGTGATGAATAACTCAAAAAAGGGGGACAGACGACATACGTCTGTCCCCCTTTTTTATACTCTGCCCTTACGGACGGGGCTAAAGGCTGTCGCCCCTTCGGGGCTGGGAAAATATTTAAAAAGAATACACATACATTATTATGTTTTATAGCCCACCTTTACAGGCAGGGCTAAAAGCTGTCGCTCCTTCGGTGCTTAAGAAATTGTTTGAAAATATCATTATTATATTTTCTTATTTGTATATGAAGAAGTCAAAGTTTCAGATACTAATATTTGTTTCACTCGTCGCAATCATTTTTGTTTACCTTTGTATTTCTTCTATGGTAACAAAATCGCCTGTTTGGGATGAGCCTACCCACATTGCAAGTGGTTATTTGATGCTGTCAGCGGGTCAGGATAAACTTAATCCTGAACATCCACCATTGTTCAAACAAATTTCTGCAATTCCTCTGAAACTTTTGAGTCTTAAACTCCCTTATCCACCAGACTTTAATCAGAAATTTGATTCTGTGAATTTCGGGGTAACTTTTTTGTATAATCAAGAGGCTGATGCTGATAAAATTTTATTTCTCGCCAGACTACCTTCTATTTTTATTGCTCTCATATTGGTTGTTTTCGTGTTTGTATGTGTGAATTATATGTATGGGATAATTGCTGCGGTGTTTGCTGTTATATTTTGTGTTTTTGATCCGAATCTCCTTGCGCATTCCCGATTGGTGACAAATGACATTTATTTAACCTGTTTCTTTTTCATATCAGTCTATCAACTCAAGCGATTTGTTGATGAACCGAAACCGCTTAGACTCCTGTATCTCTCAATTTTTTCGGGCTTGACGGTAATCTCAAAATTTTCAGGATTGGTTCTTATTCCCTGTATTATATTGGTTCTCTTTATCGAAATATTTGTTAGAAAGAATCAAAAACTCTTAGCCTTTTTAAATAATAATAAAGAGAAAAAATGCTTAAACGGTCTTTTAGTTTTTTTGGTTGTAATAATTATTATTCTTTTCATTTCTGGGATGATAATTTTTTCTGATTATTGTTTTGAGTTTAAAACTTTCGAGCAGGCAATAGATTATAAACTGAATGCTACTCAGTCTAACATCGATGATTATTTGGTAAATGAAAAATCTGTTTTTTATAAACCGATCAAGTTTGCACTTACAAAAATCCCTATTCCCGCTCCATCCTATATTTACGGAGTCTTATGGCATTTTCAGTATTCAGCAAAAGGGCATCCATCTTTTCTTATGGGTCGATATTCGCAGAAGGGCTTCAGGACATACTTTCCGATTGTTTTTCTCATTAAAACACCGATTATTTTGTTGTTGTTTTTCTTTTTAGGTAAAATAGTTTTAATTAAAAATTTTAAATCTGATTTTGGCAATGAATACATTTTATTTTTACCACCATTTCTTTATTTTTGCGTGGCTATCTTTGATGTATTCAATATCGGCTACAGGCACATTTTACCAATTGTGCCTTTTTGTATATTAATAGCATCTAAAGCACTTGATTGGATGTTTAAAAAGGATCGGATTACGAGGTATGTTTTGATTATACTTGTTGGTTACTATATATTTGGGACAATCAGAATCCATCCTAATTATTTAAGTTATTTTAACGAGTTCATTGGAGGAACGAAAAATGGTTACAGGTATGTCGTTGATTCGAATATTGATTGGGGACAGGATTTAAAAAGTTTAGCCCGATATTTAGAAGAGAATAAAGTTAACGAAGTTTATCTCAGTTACTTTGGAACAGCGAATCCTCATTATTATAATATAAAATACAAGCCTCTGAAAAGTCATAGACTTCCGGAACCTGTTAGTGAGCAAATTATCCCCGAACCAGATACGCCAGGACTATATGCTATTAGCGTAACCAACCTGCAGGGAGTCTACTTCGATAATCATAAAATATTTGATTGGCTAAAAAAATATGAACCGGAGGCAATTATTGGAAACTCTATTCATATTTATGATATAAAGAATGATAATCCCTCTATTCCTGAATTGAATAGATTTAGATAGTTGAATATAATATAATAGGAGAATAAACAGAAATTCGTTAAAAGTAATTGCTTATAAGCTCAATCCTTTGATTCTTTCGGTAGTTCATGAACCATTATGAAATCATTGTCTTCTTTTACTTTGTGACAATCTATACACTCCTTTGGTTTACCAATTTTTTCAGGCTTTCCATCGGGTGAAACCTTTGCCCAGAACCAATCTCCTGCTGCTGGATTATATCCTTTTTTCTTTTTCATAATGGTTAGAGCAAGAAGTTCTTCATTTTCTGACAGGTTTTCTTTAACAATGATGGAGTTATCATTTAATGGGATTCTGTTGAATTTAAGTGCAGCTTCATTAACATAAACATAATGTTTGGGACCGTGTGGTGATTTTCCATCTTGTAATCCCTTATGATCGGGCCAAAATGACCATTCTTTATAAGGTGAATCTTCGTTTATTTCTTTCCAGATAGATTTGAATTCGATCATATCAGGATCCATTTTTTCAGCTGCAATTTCTTTTGGAGTTTCTTTCGCTTCTTTTACTATCTCTTCTTCAACTTTTTCAACTTTGGCTTCAGGTTCTTCTGCAATTGTCTCTTTTGTTTCGATAATTGGTTTTTCTGGTTGGGGTTTTTCAGCGCATCCAATCAATAAAAATAGGATGAAAAAACTAATGGACAATATGATTACTCTCTTCATTGTTATTTCCTCCTTTGAGCAATTACTCTATAGCCCGAAAAAAAAATATAAGTTCCTTCTTAACTTCGCTTTGACTACATAATATCCTTATATTTTGTTAGATGAAATATCAAGTAATATATTTCTAATTTATCTTATAAGAGTACAATGGAGGTATTATTAAGAGCTTGCTAATTTAGTTGACATTTATTGGGAGCAATCTCATCTTGAAATTACTTAATTAAATTATAGGAGCATATCGAATGAATAGTGTCTTAAAATATATTGAATCTGGTATACGGGTTTTTGATGGAGCAATGGGAAGTATGTTGATGAAGTTGGGTCATAGTTCCAATGAGTGTCCCGAGACGGCTGATAAAAATATTGTCATGAAAATTCATAAGGCTTACCTCGATGCTGGTGCGGATTTTATTATTACAAATACATTCGGTGGTAACAGAATAAAATTGGATAAATGGGGCAAAGGTCAGGATACAGTTTCTATAAATAAAAGTGCTGTTGAAAATTGTAAGAATCTCAGTGAAAAAGAATACTACATCGCAGGTGATATTGGTCCATCAGGTGAATTTGTCGAACCTTATGGGAATATGAAATATGAAGAGATGGTC
This sequence comes from uncultured Candidatus Sumerlaeota bacterium, assembly GCA_964651675.1. Classification (GTDB taxonomy): domain Bacteria; phylum Sumerlaeota; class CAZYWQ01; order CAZYWQ01; family CAZYWQ01; genus CAZYWQ01. Next base: position 3,869 of record CAZYWQ010000304.1, read on the forward strand.
AACATATTTGCAGAACAGGCGCAGGCATTGAGTGAGGCAGGTGTGGATATTTTATTGATTGAAACAATGACATCTCTCGATGAGTTAAAAGCGGCTATTGAAGGCTGTCAACGGGTTTCTAAACTACCTATTATAGGATGTATGACTTTTAATAAGGATTCAAAAGGATTTCATACGATGATGGGACATAATGTGGAGTCCTTTGTTAATCTTATAGAAGAGAAAAAAGTTGAGGTCATAGGTACAAATTGTACACTCGATCCGATAGTAATAACTGATCTTGTTATGGAGATTAGGAAACTGACAAAAAAACCACTTCTGGCACAACCGAATGCTGGTGCTCCTCAATTGGTTAATGGAGAAACGGTCTATTCAAAAATAGATAATCTTGAAACATATATCAGAAAAATAATTGAGAATGGAGCGAATTTGGTTGGTGGATGTTGCGGGACAGAACCAGATTATGTAAAAACGGTTGCGAATATTGTAAAAGAATATAATAAATAAATTTGATGAATTTCTATGATAAGAAT
>CAZYWQ010000305.1:0-4400 GCA_964651675.1 uncultured Candidatus Sumerlaeota bacterium
CAATTATTAAGGGCATTGTTGCAATGCAGGAACCTGCCATCAACAAATGCCAATCTGTTCCGTATTGCGATTGCATAAAGTTCAAACCTGCTGTGAGTGTCATTTTCTCGGTAGTATTCAGATAAATCAAAGGGCCCAACAGGTCATTCCAGGACCATAAAAATGTAAATATTCCTAATGCAACAAGAGCAGGTTTGCATAATGGTAAGAAGATACGTCGATAAACTCCGAAGGGAGTACATCCATCGATATAAGCCGCATCTTCTAAATCTTTTGGTATCCCAAGAAAAAATTGCCTTAATAAAAAAATGCCGAAACTTCCTCCGAAAAAGGCTGGAACCCAAAGTGGATAATGTGTATCGATCCAGTTTAATTTTTGCATTATGATATAGACAGGAATCCAGGTTGCCTGCCAGGGAATCATCATCGAAACTAATACGATAATGAAGAATAGGTTTCTACCAGGGAATCTGATTCGTGCAAGTGCAAACGCTGTTAATGAACAGGATAAGATGGCTCCAATAACACAGAAGGATGCTATCTTTAAGCTGTTTAAAAAGAACCATATCATCGGGAGTTTGTCGAATAACTCCGCATAGTTTTTAAATCGCCACTTTTCTGGAAACCATTTCGGTGGAAAGATAAATATTTCATCGAAGTTTTTAAATGATGATAGAATCATCCAGATGAATGGCATTAACATTGTAATACCACCGATTACCAATATGATGGTAACTATTAAATTGCCTATTCTATTTTTTTTCATTTTACCCATTATTGGTAATGCACCCATCTTTTCTGCATTATCATTAGGAATGCGGTCGTGATTAAAATTATGAAAAATAAAACCACTGCAATTGCAGCGGCATATCCCATATTTAACCACCTGAACGCCATCTCGTAGAGATAGTATACAAGGGATTTAGTTGCTCCAACGGATCTTCCTTCAAGGACGAATTGTGGTCCGCCTTTTGTCATAACATACGATTGTTCGAACATCTGAAATGAACCAATTGTAGAGATAACAATCAGGAAAAATGTTGTTGGTGAAACTAATGGCAAAGTAATGTGTCGAAATTTGTGCCATATAGTAGCTCCATCCATTTCACTGGCTTCATAAAGTTGCTGTGGAATCTCCTGTAAACCAGCAAGATAAATAACGATGCTGTATCCGAGTCCTTTCCATATACTCATCATTATGATAGCAGGCATTGCCCATCTCTCATCACTTAACCAATGCGGTAAGTTCAGTTTCCCTGCAGGAAAAATCGGGGATAAAAAACTTCGGATTGTGTAGTTTAGCAATCCATAATTTCCTTCGTAAATCCAGTTCCATACGATGGCAACGGCAATCATCGATGAAACTACTGGGAGAAAATAGATACTTCGAAAAAATGCTCGGAATTTGATATTCCTGTTCAATAATATAGCGAAAAATAATGCGATTATTATTCCGAGTGGAACCGAGCCAAATGTAAAATAGACGGTGTTAATCATACATTGTTTGAATTCGACATCTTTCGTTAAGGTTTTGAAGTTCTTAACACCTGCGAATTGTGGCGATGTGATACTATCGTAGTCTGTTAGGCTTAAATAAAAAACAGTAAATATCGGACCAATTATGAATACGCATAGTCCGATGATATAGGGAATCATAAAGAGATAACCCCATAGCCATTCCTGTTTTTTTCTTGGTAATTTAAACATTAATTTTTCTTCGGAATTTGATGTGTTATTTTTCTATTGTACCTAATATTTCATTTGTCTGCTCAGCACCATCCCGACAGGCTTCAGCAGGAGTTTTTTTACCGAGTAGAGCCAACTCTATTTCCTTCATCAGTATGTCATCCCAACGAGCATATTTTGGCGTAAAGTCCATTGGATGTGCATATTCAAGCTGATCGAGTAGTATTTTTATATTCTTTGGATGTTCGTGAGATTTTAAAAAGGCATCGCTGAATGCGACCTTTTTTAATGCAGGTATAGAAGTTCCTGATTTTGCAAGGTTCTCCTGGTATACTTCTGAACTTAGAAATTTAACGAATTGCCAGGCTTCTTGTTGATGCTTGCTCTCTTTATAAATTACATTTGCAAGTCCATTTACTGAAGCGGATTTGATTTTACCTTTTGGAGGTGGCACAATGTCCCATTCAAACTTTTCGATTTTTCGAAATAATCTCAGCATCCAGCTTCCTGAGCTTTGCATAGCAAGATTACCAGTCAGGAAAAAGTTATCCACTGTGGAACCGTATGCAGCAAGATCCGCAAGCGTTGGTGCTACTTTATACTTATGGATGAGATCGACCATAAACTGTACGGCTTCAATAGCCTCTGGTTGGTCGATGAGACATTTGGTTCTTTCTTTATTGAGGATTTCACCACCATTTTGCCAGATAAAAGGTGCCCACCAAACTTCTGCTGATGAGTGAGATATTACATATCCCCACTGGTCAATTCTTCCATCATTATCGATGTCTTTTGTGGCTTTTTTCGCAGCGTTTAAAAAGTCTTCCCAGGTCCAATCATCCGTTGGCAAGGGGATACCTTCTTTTTCGAAAAGGGTTTTGTTGTAGAAAATTGCGGAAGTGTTGCAGTCTCGTGGTAAGCCCCAGAGTCCGTCTTTGTAGCGGAAGATATTGATTGGATTCGAAAAATACTGGGACAAATCAAAGTTGTCTTTTTCAATTTTATCTGTTAAATCTACCAAAACATCTTTATCTATGAAATCGTAGAGATATTCTCCTCCCATAAGAAAGACATCGGGTGCAGAATGAGCTCCTAACTGAGCTTGGAGCTTTCGCCAGTATTCTAACCAAGCAGTTACTTCGAGTTTTATTTCTATGTTAGGATTGGTGTCGTTGAAGATTTTTATTAGCTCTTTTTCGGCTTCCAGTTCTTCTGGTACTCCCCATCGCATATATCGGATTGTTACTTTTTCATCGCCTTCTTTTGATACATTTTGTTTTGTTCCACAGGCGAAAATGAATGCTGTGAATAATAATACAACAATCCATAGATAATAAGATTTGGTTAAGAAAATCTTTTTGGAGGTCATTCTTTTCATATCGTTCTCCTTGAATATAATGAATAAAATTTTGACAGTTATTATTGCAAATAAAAATGTTTCAGTTTGTTGAATTTTTTACTTGAATTTTTATATTTTCGTTTTTAAAGATTTACTCACAACTTTTTTAAATAATTAAAAAAGTGTTTGTCAACATCTATTTTACAGGAGACATTTTTATGAATATTAAGAATCTCAGTGTTGATTTTAGATTAGCATCTGGCGAGAAGATATTTTTCAAAAATGTTAATCTCGATAATGGAAGTGTTACAGAGGGTAAATATATTTTTAGAACAAAATATGAAAACAATGTTATTTGGTTTTCTTTAAGTCGTAAGGACTCAAAGGCGTTTAGATTACATACAGTTGAGTATGATATACATCTACCATTATTAAATTTTGGGAAGGTAATAGTGCCTGATAGTGGGAGATTTTTTATGGACACATTTTTCCCACGACAGGTCTGGAACAAAAAATTTCTCCTTGCTGGAAGGTCTTTTGGAAATCCTTTCTTTGCCTTAACAGATACGCTTGATCAAGGTATATTCTCACTCGGTATTATGGGAGATTTAATGGAAACTCAATTTCATTTTTATTCTCCGGGTGCCAATAGAAAAAACTCGTTAACTGTTCAGGGAGGATTGTTGAAGTTCAGGATAAAAAAACCTGTCGGAAAAGGATTGGAAATAGGAAGGGTTAAGACATTCAAAGATGGTTTATTTGTCTTGGACAAATTCAAGAATTGGTTTGAGGCTCTCAGGTCTTATGGAAAAGAATATGCGAGAAACAAAAGACTTAAATTTAATGATGTAGCCAATGAAGCATCATTGTCACCTGCATTATGCACCTGGAGAGTAATTAACTCTGATAATATGACTCATAATTGGATTTTGTCTATGGCAAAAGAGGCTAAAAAAGTAGGTATTGGTTCGATTATTTTTGATGATGGTTGGTATGGTGTAGGGATGGATGGAATGTCGACATTTTGTGATATGGGAGATTGGCCCAGAAAGATTCCTAAGAAATTTGATGATATCGAAAAGACGGTAAAAGCTGTTAGAAAAGAAGGTGTTAAATCGATACTCTGGTATTGTCCCATCAGCATTGGTCCTGATTCAAAGATAATAAATGATGTTAGAGATTTATTATGTTGGGTTGAAAATGAAGAAACAGGTAAAAAGGAGTTATATAAAGTCTCGGTGTTTCATACATTATGTCCTCGTAATCCGAAAGCAAGACAGGTTATGCTTGATAATTTAGAGCGACTGTTAGTTGAGTATGGAGCTGATGGAGTAAAAATTGATTTGTTTGATTATATGCCGGCTGTACCTTGTGA
>CAZYWQ010000306.1:0-4393 GCA_964651675.1 uncultured Candidatus Sumerlaeota bacterium
ACCCAAAACCATCGAACATTATTTTACTCGGAGATTCCACCAGAGATTATCTCGGCAATTATAGAAATAAGATTGTAAATTACATTCCTGTATATCTCAAAGGAGAAAAAAGAACTATTTATGCGAGTGATTATTGGTATGTCTCATTCATTGGTGATGATGACCTACCTGATATGAGCATAGGTAGAATAAGCGTGAACAACAAAGAAGATGCTAACACAGTTATTCAAAAAATAATTAACTACACAACTAATCCACTGAAATCAAATTGGCGATCGAATTTGTCATATATTGCTGATGATGGAGAAGAATTTTCAGAGAAGTGTGAAGAGTTAATAAACAAATATACCTCTCCCCTATTTAACAACATAAAAATATATCTCGAAGACTATAAATACGAAGATAATTTTTATGTTCCAAAAGAAAAAGTTCATCTTCTTAAACAATACAATAAAGTTAGTCCAGACTGTAACAATGCCATATTAGATTTATTTAATCAAGGCTCTGTAATTATGGAATTTTACGGTCATGGAGCACCGAATTTATGGGCGGATGAGCGCATCTGGTTTGGTGGTAATTCAAAATATAGTGACAATAAAAAATTAACCAATAGCGATAAATTACCTCTCATAATTAATATGACTTGTGCAACAGGCGCTATCGATTTTCCAGAAGAACCATGGAATATTTGTATTGGCGAAGATTTATTGAGAACAGAAAATGGTGGTGCTATCGCTCTTTACTCACCTTCCGGTGATGGTTTCACTCGATACCATTTCGAAATCTCTAAATTTATTAGAGATGCTCTATTTAAAAATAACCTAAAACAAATAGGTAGCATACTGACTCAATCTTATATAAATTATGCAGCTTTTGAGCGAAACATAAGTCAAGTTGATATGTTCCTTTTGCTTGGTGACCCTACTTTAGAACTCTCTCTTCCCGACAACCTTTTTTACTTCAAGCAAAATAACAAGTGTTATAATTTACATCAGGAAAATGATATTCATATTACAATCGATGAATCCATCCCTGATATCAGCTCTGGAACCTGTACTTTGAATGTTACAACTCCAGAAAGCACAAAATTAATCGGTAATGAAGAAATAGCAATCATAGATGGAAAAATCAAAAAGGAAATCACACTTCCCCAAAATTCACCTAAAGGGAAATGGGAAATAACTGCGTATTGCATTGATAAAAACCAATCAAGAGATGCATTAGGTGGTGCAATTATTTTTACCGACATTCCAACACTTACTATAAAGGAAACAGCAATAACTTTGGATGAGAAATTCTTTCAATCAAACAGTGACCTAAAAATTAGCATTTTCATTGAGAATCAATCTAAGCTTGATGTGAAAGATATCGAGTTAGAACTGTCCGAAAAATATCCAACACAAAAATTATTACATTCTGAAAAAATAGATTCAATTAGTGTTGGAGAATTTAAAAATATCAGAACATCTCTATCCTTGACAAAAGGCATCCACACCTTATCTGTCACTTTGAAGTATGATAATATGGAAACGACTGATGAAAAAGAGATAATCGTTTATCCTAATAATGATTCACCTGATTTATCGATCTCACCAAGTTCTATCACCTTATTAGAAAAGGATATTTTTGAAGGCGATAAACCTTCATTCACCTTCAGGATACACAATCTAAGCAATCAAGAGATGACTACTCCAAAAGCAAAAATTATTAATGACAAAGGTGAAGAAATCTGTACAGTTGATTCAACCAAGCAAATCAATCAGAGAAGCTCAATATCAGTCCTTGCTCATTTTAATCAGCCACTTCAAAAAGGAGATCATAAATTAACTATCATTGCCGAAACCGATGACTCACAAAAAGATATTGATATGTCCGATAACAAATACACAGTCAATTTTAAAGTGAACGGAAAACCTGATTTAACTATATCATCCGATGATATAACATTCGACGATTCGAATCCAATGGATGGTGTTACTGTATACATAAGTGCAAATGTTCATAACATCGGAGAAGGCATTGCAGAAAATGTCAAAGTAGAAGGTTACGATAAAGACCCAGAAAAAGGTGGAAGATTATTGAAATCAAGAGTTCCTTCGGCAGAGAAAGACTCAATCAATATCGAACCGAATTCATCTCACTTATTCAAACTAAGATGGGATCCTCTCGATAATGCAGGAACAAATAAGCTTTTCTTTAAAGTTTACACAATGAAAAAACATTCTGAATTGAATGAAGATAATAACATCGCCACAAAAACTCTAAAAGTAAAAGAGAAATATAATATCATTGCCGAAAAACTAAAATTCAGAAGCACTCCTGAAGAGCAACTTAAAAATATTGTAACACTTATTGCCACCATAAAAAATACCGGTGAGACAGATGTAAAGGGCATTGTAGTCCGCTTCTACAAAGAAAAAGAACAGACTGATGAAAACTTTCTCGATCAAAAGATGATTGACATATTAAAAGCTGGTGAAACACTTGAAGTCGAATATATCTGGAAAGGTAAGGAAGAAGAAAAAGATATTAAATTTCATCCATCCTATAATGCAGGTTTGTTGAGCAGTGCACAATTAGCCAAAGGATTTTCTGAATAGGAAATTAAAATGCTCCATAACGAATACATCTATCAGGAAATTCAGGAACAACTTGAGCTAATCAGAATTCATCATAACGCACCCAAAATCTCCATTCCTAAAATTAAAGGCAAAATTATCATTACCGGTTCAGGAGATTCTCATTGTGCTTCACAATTCGGTGAATGGCTCTTAAAAGATAAATTTAATGTTATTGCACTTCCATCAATGGATGCTCTCCAATATTCACTAAGTAAAAATGATGTCGTAATTGGAATCAGCGTATCAGGTAGAACAAATCGCATCATCGAAATTTTCAAATTAGCAAAAAAAGTTGGTGCATACAAAATTGCAATCACTGATAATGCCAATTCCCCTGCATCGCAATTAGCTGATGAAACCTGGTTATTTTATGCATCCCCTCAGGAAGAACTCAAACATTCGAGTTATAAATTAAAAGAAGCAAAGGAATACATCGGTTATCATCACGATGTTGCACAGACGAAGACATTCTGGGCAGTTTTGCTTACGCTCATTCGTGCTTCTCAGATAAAAATTAATTGGAATATTATTTATAATAACACAAAGAAATTATTATCAGAAAATTTTTACAAACCACTTATAGATAAAGCTAAAAATTGGGCAAAATCTCATCAATCTTTTTTTCTCGGAACATATCCTTTCGATACATTAACGCAATTTGCAGCATACAAAATGTACGAATATAATCTCATAGCACACTTTTCGGATATTGAAGAATACTGTCACACACAATATTTTATAACTCGAAAAAACGATAACATAATTTTTCTAAGTCATAACAAACTCGCATTAAAACGAGCTTTTGAAATTATTCCGACTATTAAAAAACTATTTTCAGCAAACATTATTCTTATCAAATATGAAGATATAAAAATGGATTTACCAAAAGGAATAACAAAAAATAAAATAACAATCATAAATCTTCCAACAACAAAAAATCCCATTATTCAATTCCTCGAAATGGTCATAGCGATTGAATGGCTTACATACTTTATAGGCAGGATTAATGCCAAAAACATCAACACCTTCCACGCAGGATTCAACACTGAACAACTCGTCCAAGGTTCCTATCACACTATTCGCAAATCATCGTTGATTGATTAATATCAAAAACATAATATGGCTATGATTAATGAACAAGCCAATGACAAAATGTTGCCAAATAGAAATCTGTTGTAAGAAGTTCTTATTTTTTGCCATCCGCCCCAAGAACTTGCTGTTTTTATTGCAATCCATGCCGCTATCGCTGTCCACCAACCTTTTGTCATTAGTACTGGAAAGACCAATAATTCAACTATTCCAATAATAAAAGGAAACCAATAGTCATCAATTCTTATGTCCTTACCATTACTTAGAAAGGAATGTTTATATATCTCTCCGAATCTTTTTACTTTCCATGGCCTACTATCAATAGTCTTATTAGTATTATCAACCGCATCAACCTCACCATCTTTAATAGCAATTGCTTTAAAAATACATAAAATCAATCTGATTATGATTGCCAGAATAAATGCAAATACGATATACCAATATCCACACTTAATCCCAAGATTAGAAATAATTTCTCTTATTGTTGTTGGAGTATCCATTTTTTCGTCTCAATGTATTACTTACATCGACTTATCAGGCATACATTAATTTCCCTTTAGGTTTAGGGATTGGGCGTCCTAATTCTTTAGCTGTTTCAATCCACTCTTTAATAATAACCTCTGCATTTGAGAGAGCTTTCTGATATGTCTCACCATCCGCCATACATCCAGGTAATTCAGGTA
>CAZYWQ010000307.1:0-1035 GCA_964651675.1 uncultured Candidatus Sumerlaeota bacterium
CGTTAATGAAGGAAATAAGCGAAATTATGATGACCTATTACAGGTCTGTAAATCCGACAGTTCTGTTTTTTCGAACATAATGTATGATATTTTGGAGATTTTTAAAAATAAAGGTGAGCTTGCAAAAGCTGATTTCAAAGAGATACTTGATAAGTATATGATATTTCTATATTACAAGTTCAGGAAGTTGCGAGTAATATATTCTGTTTCTCCATTGATGGGTCTTCTGGGAACGATATTCGGAATTATGAATGCATTCAGGAATTTCGATATTGCTTCGAAATCAGCTTCTGTTCTTGAGTTGACAGCAGGTATTCAGGAAGCATTGGTTACAACTGTTTGGGGATTAAGTATTGCAATTCCATCATACATTTTTTTCAGCTATTTTACAAGTCGAACATTCAAATATGAAGAAATAGAAATTCCCAAAGCAGTCGATGAAGTTATATCTGCACTAAGCGATGATTCTACTAATATTGAAGATTCTGAAGCGACTCAAGAGCAGACGGATGAAGAAAAAAAGCCTTGACAGAAAAGAGATAACAAACTTATTCATTAAGTGTTCAAACTAAATGGATTAGCGGGATTAACTCAGTTGGTAGAGTATCAGCTTCCCAAGCTGAGAGTCGCGGGTTCGAATCCCGTATCCCGCTCCAGTGAATATTTTTATTATGTGGAGTTAAAATAGAGACGAAGTATTTTATATGAATATTTTTTGTGGTGAATATCCTTTTTCTATTCCAGTACTTTCGTCGAACCTCTTAATGATTTTTGTGTATTCATAATAATAGAGGAAAGATATATTGTGTCTTTGAGAATTCTCAAAATAAGAATATTTTTAATTCCGGGATTGCTTTTGTTAATTTTGTCATCTTGTGCAGTCAGTTCTAAACCACTCAAATTGAGTATTTATCCAGAGTCGGATGGTTTTTATTATAAGATTAAAAAAGATGATACAGTATATTCTGTATCGAGAAAATATCGTGTAGATTATCGATATGTCCTTAAAGTGAATTCATTAACTGAAAAATCTAA
>CAZYWQ010000307.1:1045-4305 GCA_964651675.1 uncultured Candidatus Sumerlaeota bacterium
TCTATCCAGGTCAGATGATTTTTATTCCAAATCGAAAAGGACCGAGTCCTTCCAAAGTTACCAAAAAGAAAATTATAGTGAAGAAATTACCGAGTTATCATATAGTCAAAAAGAATGAAACCTTGTATGGAATTGCGAATAAATACAATATGGACCTTACGGCGTTGATGAAATTAAATAGACATCTTGTACCGGAAAAATTAACAATCGGACAGAAAGTATATTTAACCAAGAAAAGAGAAAGCACAAAAGAAAAAGTAGCAAAGGCAAGTAAAACAAAGAAGAAGCCTACAAGAAAGTATCATATCGTAAGAAAGGGAGATACACCATATAAAATTGCAAGAATTTATGGTATTGGATTACAAACATTATTGAGTTTCAACAAGTCAATAGATGTTAGAAGGTTGCAAATCGGACAAAAGATTTATATTCCCGAAATTAATAAAACTGTTGACAAAGGGTCAAATAAAGAGAGAATATATCAAGTTTCAAGTGGTATAAAGGTTGGGAAAGGTGATTTTTCTTGGCCCCTTCCAGTTAAGGGAGTGTTTGTAAGAGGATTTGTTCCATCCGGTAGAAAACAACATAAGGGAATCGATATTGCTGTACCGGAAGGAACATCAGTATTGGCTTCGAAATCAGGTAGAGTAATATATTGTGGTGATGAAATAAAAAGTTATGGGAATCTTGTCATTATCGATCATGGTAAGGGAATAACATCCGTCTACGCTCATTTAAAAAAGATATTAGTGAGAAAGAATCAAAAGGTTAATAGAAAAGATAAAATAGGATTGGTTGGGGATACTGGAAGAGCAACTGGCGATCATCTCCATTTTGAAATTCGAAAAAATGGTGAGGCTGTAAATCCATTAAAATACCTTTAATTTTACTATGTGTGTAATGTAATATGTTATAGGCAATATATTAAATTACCCTGGTAATCAGACAATTTATTTTTCACAAATCTTTCCTTATTGTCGGTATATTCTATGAGTTTGAATGATATAATTAATCAGATCGAATCACAAGTAGATATTGCAGATGTGATAAGAAGCTATATTCCTTTAAAGGCAAGTGGAAGAAATTTCAAAGCGCTATGTCCTTTTCATTCCGAGAAAACACCATCTTTTATGGTTTCACCATCGAAAGGCATATGGCATTGTTTCGGATGTGAAAAAGGTGGGAATGTTATTAATTTTGTTAAGGAATTTGAACAAGTATCGTTCTGGGAAGCTATCAAGATTATTGCTGAAAAATATCACATCTCTATACCGCAATTGAAGGGTGCAAAAGGATTAAGGGATGAAGTTGATACCGAAAAGGAAGATTTGTATAGAGTTCTGGATTTTGCAGCAGAATTTTTTAGAAAAAATCTGTCTGATAATCTGATTAGTAAAAGAGTCTGGTCTTATCTTGAAAAACGAAAATTGGATAAGGCAGTCGTAAATAAGTTCGGATTGGGATATGCTACATCAAAATCAGATGGATTATTAAAAAAGGCTAATGCAGGTGGTTTTACGACGAATTTGCTTCGAAAGGCTGGATTAGTCACTGGGGATGATACTCGGAAATCATATCAGGATATGTTTTTCAATAAGTTGATTTTCCCAATTTTTAATTCTATGGGAAAGATTGTTGGCTTTGCTGGAAGGGTTCTTGATAACTCTACGCCCAAATATATAAATTCTCCTGAAACAAAAGTCTATCGAAAAGGGTCTTTATTATATGGATTCCATTTAGCTAAGGAAAGTATTAGAAAGAACAAATATATTATCATTGTTGAAGGATATATGGATGTAATTGTTTGTCATCAATACGGTTTCAAAAATGTGGTGGCTGCAATGGGAACAGCATTAACTCAAAGTCAGGCAAGATTTATAAAAAAGTGGTGTAAAGAAGCTTTGTTATTATACGATAGTGATAATGCCGGAATGATGGCAGCATCTCGTAATGGGCAAGTCCTTGAAAATGAAGGCTTAACAGTCAAAGTAGTGAAATTACCAAAGGGTGAGGATCCGGATAGTTATCTGAAAAAATTTGGAGCTGTAAATCTTACTAAATTAATCGAAAAATCCAAGGTATTTTTCACATATTTTTTGGATTATGCTATTGAAAAATACGGCAAGGATACAGCGGATGGAAAGGTGTCAATTGTCAAAGATGTATTACCAATAATTTGTGAAATAAATAATGAGGTTAAACGAAGCTTTTTTATTAAGGAAGTAGCAGAAAGCATTGATATTCCAGAGCTTGCGTTAATTTCCGAAATGAAAAAAGTGCGAAAAAATGTAACCTCGACTACAGAAACAAAAACCGATATGGAGAAGAAAACTAAGTATGTAATTCCTCAAGCCGAAAAGGTCCTTATAAACTTATTACTTGACAATACAGATTTGATTGAGCAAACAAAATCGCTTTTAAATAATAATTGGATAAGTAGTGCATATTCCAAAAAGGTAATAGATTATCTCTTCTCCGTTGACTCCGACAAGTTTTGTGATATACTTAATTTGTTGGAGAATTATTTATTAGAGGATGAATTTAAAGTACTTAGAGAGCTAATTTTAGGCTTAGAATTCGAAAATAAGATACAAATTATATGGCGAGATTGCCTTTGTGCTATGAGAAACTCATTTTTAGAGAGAGAAAAAAGTAAATTAATCAAACAGATCAAAGATGCTAAAAGTTCTAATGAGCAAAAAAAAGCCGATGAATTAGTCTGTGAATTACAGGAATTAACAAGAGAATTGATTAATCCATTTTTAAATTAAAAATTAAAAAGGGATGTGATTTTAAGAAATTATGAAAAAAGCCAAAAAAGACTTATCAAAAATATCTGAAGTAAGTCGACTGATTGATCGTGGGAAGGAAAAAGGACATCTCACTTTCGATGAAATTAATGAGATGCTTCCGGAGAATATTACTTCTTCCGAGCTAATCGAGGATTTGTTGAATGAGCTTGAGGATTTAAACATTGATGTTCTTGAAGAGGCACTTGAGGAGAAAAAAGAGGAACCAGAGGCTGAACCTGAAAAAGAAGAATTGGAAATTCAGAAGATTACTGTTTCGGAAACAACCCGAATAGATGATCCTGTAAGATTATATCTTATGGAAATGGGCAAAGTTCCATTATTGACGAGAGAAGAAGAAATATCCTTGGCGAAACAAATTGAGAAAGGTCGCCAGGAGATTACTTATGCTATTGCTGGAGCTACTTGTACTGTCAATGAATTACAAAAGATTTATATGAGGATAAAAGC
>CAZYWQ010000308.1:0-1759 GCA_964651675.1 uncultured Candidatus Sumerlaeota bacterium
TCTGAATCCTTTGAGAAGAACAGGGAAAAATTGTATTAAAAACCGAAGAGCAATTCCGACAATAACTGCCCAGGCAAATATATAAGCAAAATTTTCTGGGTTCTTTTGTTTAAAAAATATTCCTGCTGCAATGATACTTATATTGAGGGCAATCGAGCCTAATGCTGGAATAGTGAAGTTTTTAAAACTATGCAAGATGCCCATAAAAAGAGCAGATATAGCGAGAAAAATCAGATAGGGAAACATTATGCGCGTCAGATCTCTACCCAAATTCAGATAATTCGATTCATCTTTGACAGCGAATTTAACTCCTCCCCAGAAAATAAATATATATTTCGAGAAAAGAATACCGAATGCTGTAACAATGAGAGTTGTAATTAGCAGAACATTAATTGCATTGGAAAGGAATCTCCAGGCAGAATCTTTGCCATCTTTTTTTAATTTTTCGGTAAAGACAGGAACAATAACTGCTGATAAAGAGCCTTCTCCGAGTACTCTTCTCAGGAAATTGGGGATTTCAAATGTGATATTGAAAATATCATTGATTGATGATGCACCAAGACTACGCGCAAGGATAGAATCACGAATTAGACCCAAAAAACGGCTGATAACAGTGATAAAACCGACTATAAAGGCGGATTTGAAAATCCCTTTCTTTTCGCTTTTGATACTTTGCATAATATTTTGATTATATTTTGTTCTTGCAATACAACTCTTTTATGGGCTTGATATTAAATTTTAAAAGGTGTTATTAACATATTGGTTTTTAATTGTTCAATATAAATTAATATCCGAAGGATGGTAATAGAGGATATGAAAATTACAACAGATGTATTAGTGATAGGTACAGGTATTGCGGGTTGTTGTACGGCACTGGAACTTGGGAGAAGGGGAATAAAAGTTTTATTGCTGACGAAGATGGATGACCCTGAATCGAACAACACGACTATGGCTCAGGGTGGTATTATATATAAGGGGAAAAATGATTCGGTAGGCAAATTAGCAAAAGATATCGATCTGGCAGGAGCAGGTCTGTGCAATAAAGACGCTGTATATTTTATTGCCGAGATGGGACCTAAACTTGTGGAAGATTTATTAATAAACGAACTGGATGTGCCTTTTGATAGGAAGAAAAATGGTGAACTTGACCTGACCGAAGAAGGAGCACATTCCATTCCTCGTATTATTCATTATAAAGATTGGACAGGGAAGGCTATCGGCGAGAAACTGATTCAGGCTGTTAAGAAAAATAAAAATATCAAATTACTGAGTAATTCTACAGCAATCGATTTATTAACACTTTCGCATCATTCAGAAAACTTAAGTGATATTTATGAACCGCCAACTTGTGTCGGTGCTTATGTTTTGAATAACAAAACAGGCAAGGTAGATACAATTTTAGCCAAAGAAACCGTACTTGCCACCGGTGGAGTTGGGCGATTATTTCTGCATACCACGAATCCTGTGGGTGCAAGAGGTGATGGTATTGCAATGGCATATAGAGCAGGAGCAAGATTGTTAAATCTCGAATTTATTCAGTTTCATCCGACGACTCTTTATCATCCCGAAGCAGAAAGATTTTTACTATCCGAATCAATGCGCGGTGAAGGTGCGGTTGTTATCAATAAATATGGTGAAAAATTCCTTAAAAAGTATCATAAATTAGGAAGTTTGGCTCCGAGGGATGTTGTGGCAAGGGCTATTCATGAGGAAATGGTGGAAACAAAAGATGGATGTGTTTATCTCGATATTTCATTTT
>CAZYWQ010000308.1:1769-4298 GCA_964651675.1 uncultured Candidatus Sumerlaeota bacterium
GATTAATATTACGAAACACTCGATACCGATAGTTCCAGCGGCACATTATTCTTGCGGAGGAATTGCGGTCGATTTATTCGGAAAGACCTCCATAAAGAGACTAAGGGCTGTTGGAGAAGTTTCCTGTACAGGACTTCACGGTGCGAATAGACTTGCAAGCACTTCATTACTTGAGGGATTGGTTTGGGGTTATTCGGCGGCACAGGATATTGTTAAAGAGATAAATCAAAAGGATTACTATTTTCCTGAGATTGAACACTGGCAATATGAGAAGGAATCGATTGATCCGGCGGATATTCATCAGGATTGGCTAATTATTAGACATACAATGTGGAATTATGTTGGTTTGGTAAGAAGCCTTAAACGGATGAAGCGTGCCATACAAATTTTGAAGGAATTACAAAATGAGATTGAGAATTTTTATGATAAGGGTGAGTTAAGCGATGAATTAATTGGTGTAAGAAATGCTGTACAATCTGCACTTGCCATATTGTATGCAGCGCATGAAAATAGAGAGAGTAGGGGATGCCACTATTTAAAAATGGATGATTAATTTTATTTATTTTTCACCATCGCCTTTCCTATGGGGAGTCTGTGGTTTGATTGAGTGTTAGAACCAAGTAATTCAAAAATGTAGAAAACGGTCAGAATTTGTGAAAATGTTATATTTGTAGGTCGGATTACACAAATAAAATAAAAATGTTGCCAAACGGGACGAATCGTAATATAGAATAGTTGGAGTTTTTCCTTCCGTATTATTCCCCCGGCGGTGGGGTTCTCCCCTACCCCATCGCCACTTCCTTTTCTTAAAATTAGTTTTTAGTTATGTCGAAGGGGATATTGCAAGAAATATTCTGGTACTACTTTTTACAAGCCCTAAAGGCTGTCGCCCCTTTGGGGCTAAAGTAATTTTCCTTGATGGTATTGTTTTTTGTTATAAATTGGTGGATGATAGTTTTAAAAATTATAATATTGTGTTACAATTTTAAGGGGCGTCTAATAGAAATCATTTTCTTAACTTCTGACCATCGAGGTAGATTGTTACTGGACCAGCATTGCAGAGATTTATGTTCATCATTGCTTGAAAAACTCCGGATTCAACCTTGTATGGATAAATTTCTTTGAATATCTCTACACATCGCTCAAACATTTTTTTTGCATCATCTGGCGGTGCTGCATCGGTATAACTCGGGCGTCTTCCTTTTCGGCAATCTGCATATAGTGTGAATTGACTGACGAGTAATATTTCCCCTTTTATATCTAATACGGAAAGGTTCATTTTTCCCGCATCATCCTGGAATATTCTTAAGTTAATTGCTTTTTCTACGAGAAATCGCATCTCTTCGTCAGTAGTATCTTTTCCTATTCCGACGAGGATAAGCAGTCCTTTGCCAATCTTTGCGATTTCTTTACCGTCTATTTCAACATTTGCATAAGTGACCCTTTGTAGTACAAATCGCATTCATTTGCTCCTAAGTTTCTTTTTTTTCATCTTTTTGGATTGATCCGATATACGCCATCCTTAAATTGTGCAGGATATCTCCGACGAACTTTTCTTCATCTTGTGAGAGATTCCCTTTTGTCTTTTTGTAAAGCATTTCGATAACATCGATTTGGTACTTCGCAAGATTTAAGTCGACTTCTACCTTCTTTGATATGGGATTCGGGATGAGTCCTAATCCTATCTGTGCGTGCGTGGATAGAGTAAAAATGAATGAGATAAAATCAGGTTCAGGAATTTTTCCCGTTTTGGGAATTTCTTCTTGTTGTTCTTGTTTTTCTTCCTCTTTTTCTGATTTTTTCTCCTCTGATGTTTCCTTTTTAATTTCTTCGTTTTTTTTGTCGGTCATTGAATAACCTCCATTCGATATGTTATAGGACAGGACGATGTCCTATCCCTACGGATTTATATATTCATAGATTCGATGATTTTTAGTGCGGTTTTCTTTCCTTTATAGCCGACTTCGATTACGGGTCCAACACAGGAAGGACATCCTGAAACACAATCACAATTTCTTATTAGTTCGGAAGCAGCTCGTAGTATTTCTGGATATAACTCAAAGACTTTTTTACTGATACCAACACCACCAGGATATCTGTCATAGATATAAATAGTAGGTTTTTGGTCGAATTTGGAGATAAGTTGTGGCACCGAAGCTATGTCTCTTGGATCGCATAAAACGAATACAGGCACAACATTTCTTAATACGGTCGATAATGCTTTTAATCCTCCTCCTAAATCAAGTTGGATTTCTTCAAGTCGTTCTTTGATGCCTGGATTGAAGGTTATCCAAAAACCTTCTGTTTGCATCTCACTTTCCGGTAAGTGAATATCTCCATAACCGACATTTTCGTGTGTTTCAAATTTGATTTTTTTATACTTTGTAACGAGTGTTGTGACACTTACCTGTCCGTAATGCATTGATTGAGTGAAATCAACCTTGCCTTTTTTACTTATGTCGTTTGCATAAATCGTATTATCAATATTTAAAACCTTTATATCTGTTTTTGCGACAGCATCCGTGTAAT
>CAZYWQ010000309.1:0-525 GCA_964651675.1 uncultured Candidatus Sumerlaeota bacterium
GACTAAATGTAAGCCTCAAATAAAATTCCTATAATGTAAGGGATTCGATTTGTAGAATCCCTTACATCGTTTATAATCAATAACCGTAAGACTTTTTCATATCATTGAGAGTTAAAGGGTTATAATCGTCGGAATGATTGGTTGTTCCGAAGGCTTCCATACGACTTTTTATAACTGTATAAATAGCATCGCGACCTTTTCCTAAATATTTTCTCTGGTCGAATACCTTTGGATTTTCTGCCATATGTTCTCTAATAGCTGCCGTGAATGCTAAACGACCATCGGTATCGACATTTATTTTGCTGACTCCAAGTTTAATAGCTTTTTGGATTTGATCTACAGGAACACCCATTGTTTTTTCCAGCTTACCACCGTATTTATTGATCGTATTAACTAAATCTGCTGGTACACTGCTTGAACCGTGCATCACAAGTGCTACAGCTCCTGCAATAGCCTTGATTTTAGGGATCAAATCTATCGCTAATTTAGGTTCTGCTTTAAATTTAAAAGCTCCATGAGAAGTAC
>CAZYWQ010000309.1:535-2739 GCA_964651675.1 uncultured Candidatus Sumerlaeota bacterium
GAGAAGTACCGATTGCTACGGCAAGTGCATCGACATTTGTCTGATTGATGAATTGTTTTACTTCATCTGGATCGGTCAGAAGAACTTTACTTGCTACAGTCTCGTCTTCAATTCCACCGAGAGTTCCTAATTCTCCTTCTACACTCACTCCAAATTTATGCGCATAATCAACAACTTCTTTGGTTACTTTAATATTGTCTTCTAATGAACGAGCTGGATGTTTTCCATTTTCATCAGTGACGGAATAATCGATTGAACCGTCAATCATAACGGAAGTAAATCCGAGCTCTATAGCTTTTTTGCACAATTCAAAGTCCGGACCATGATCAAGATGCATTGATATAGGAATATCAAGATTTTCTTCTTCAGCGGCTTTGATTAAATATTTAATGTAGGTCATACTTGTATATTCAAGAGCGCCTTTGCTGGCTTGAAGAATCACAGGACTCTTGGTTTCTCTTGCCGCTTTCATTATGGCTTGAATTTGTTCCATATTGTTTACATTGTAAGCTCCTACACCATATACTTTTTTCTGAGCTTCGTCTAAAATCTGCTTCATCGGAACTAATGACATTTACTCTTTCCTCCTTGTTTGATGTAAAAAATCGATTGATAATTGCAAAGCTATTATGTCGAATCTGTCAAGTATTATTTAAAATAATATTGATTTCTCTTCCCTTTGAATTTGTAAATGTGTTATCAATGCCAATAATAAATTTTTGGAATTTGAACTAATATGAAAATGAAATTGTCTGACTTTGATTATTGTTTACCAGCAGAACTTATAGCTCAAACACCATTAGAAAAACGAGAAGGTTCAAAACTTCTTGTTATTGATAGAAAAGATGGTACGATTCAACACAATAATTTTTTTCATATTGTTGATTATTTATCATCTGATGATGTTCTCGTATATAATGACACAAAGGTTTTCCCAGCCAGATTAGTAGGAGAGAATGATAAAGGTTCTAAAATCGAACTTCTTCTTATCGAACCATTAAATGAAAATATCTGGTTATGTATGGTTAAACCAGGTAAAAAAGCGAAATCAGGGAGTGTAATTTATTTTCAGGATAATCTTCTGCAATGTAAAATTCGAAAATCAACCGAAGAAGGATATAGAGAAGTTGAATTTAGTTATGAAGGAGATTTGTGGGAGATAATAAATAAAATAGGAATTACTCCATTGCCACCATATATAAAGCGGGATTCCAATCAACTTGAGTCATTTGATAGGACACATTATCAGACTG
The DNA here is from genome assembly GCA_964651675.1 of uncultured Candidatus Sumerlaeota bacterium. Classification (GTDB taxonomy): domain Bacteria; phylum Sumerlaeota; class CAZYWQ01; order CAZYWQ01; family CAZYWQ01; genus CAZYWQ01. The sequence continues at coordinate 1,789 of CAZYWQ010000309.1, forward strand.
TATATGCTGAAAAGCGAGGTTCATCAGCTGCTCCTACAGCAGGTTTGCATTTTTCGGAGGAACTATTGAATACAATCGCACAAAAAGGTGTTTCTCTTGCATCCATTACATTGCATATTGGTCCCGGAACTTTTCAACCTGTTAAAGTTGAAGATGTTACAAAACATAAAATGCATCCTGAATGGTTTTACATTTCTCAGAAAACAGCTAATACTATAAATGAGGAAAAAAAATCTGGGAAAAGAATTATTGCAGTTGGAACGACTACAGTGAGGGCATTAGAAAGCACTTCAGATGAGGATGGTTTCATAAAACCTTTAGAATCATCGACGAGATTAATGATTGTTCCGGGATATAAATTCAAAGTAATAGATGCACTAATCACGAATTTTCATCTTCCCAAATCGACTCTTCTGATGCTGGTCTGTGCCTTTGCTGGAAAGGATTTGATTTTTCATGCTTATCAAGAGGCGATTAATAGAAAATATAGATTTTATAGTTATGGGGATGCGATGTTTATTTTTTAAGAATTATTTGCTTTCTGTTTCTATTTTATCAAGAAACCTCTTTTGAAATGTATTAGCACCTTGTTTTAGTAATTTCTCACAATCAGCGTTTTTATCTGTTAGAACAGCTTGAACAATAGGGGAGAGGATTTCGTGGTATAGTTGCTGGCAGTAATACGGCGGTTCTGGGTGAATATGTTTAGAGGCTTCAGCCATCAATTCTTTGTCCGCAGGAATTATTCTGTATTTATCAACGATAGCATCGATTTTACTTTGATATTCTTCTTTAAATATCGGTAATACTGCAAAGCCAAATATCCTGTTTTGTTTTTTGTAGAGTTTGCATTTTTCTTCAAGCCATTCAAGGTTGTAGAAAAATTTCATAAGATTAAAAGTCATTTCTTGTTTTTCCTTTGATATGGTAGGATTGATAATATTGAATGCA
>CAZYWQ010000309.1:2749-4281 GCA_964651675.1 uncultured Candidatus Sumerlaeota bacterium
GATTAGCTCTCCCTGCTGGTCCTGCTGGTAAAAGTGTGATACCAATGTTTTCAATTGGATATTTGAATTTCTCTACTAAATAAATAAGGTATTCGGGAGTAAAAATTGCCATTGCGATTTGTTCGGCAACAAATAATTGAAATAAATCGTCATTGGTTGTTAATACATTTGCCTGAAGAACATTGTGTTTCCATTTCAAATCTTTGAGGAACTGAAGGGCTTCTACCGCTTCAGGACTGTCAAAGACGGCTGTCCATTTCCCATTAATTTTCTTTTCAAAATCACCTCCAGCTTGCCAGACCCAATTTAAAAAATGCCATCCTGAGGAATCGTCACCTAAGATACCAAAACCAGCTACATTTTTTTCTCTGTTGGTTAATTTTTTGGCAACATCTACAAATTCCTCCCAGGTTTCGGGTGGTTTTGCTTCACCATTTTCATCCACTATACCTGCTTCCTTGAATAATTTTTTATTGTAAAATAATGTCATTACATAAGCTCCACCAATACCTCCAACAGGTAATCCGTAAATGTGACCATCTCTCGTGATAGGTCCAAGAATTTCTTCTCTCAGAGCAGGGAATAACTCCCAATCCTTAACCATTTCCGTTATATCAAGTGCGTAGCCTCTTTCGATGGTGCCTAAAACATCGCTTGCGAAAATACCGACAAGGTCTGTGCAAGTTCCAATTGCCATTCTTGAAAGAAATGTTTCAGGCGTAAATTGCCAACTGCTTGCCTCTATAGTAGCATTAGGATAGTATTTCTGGAAAATTTTGTTTTGTAGTTTTTGTTCTTCGATTTTTTCATATTCTCCTTCTTTTGGTCCATTATTAATTGTAATAACAATTTTATCTGGTTCATTAGTTTTACTACTCTGGTCTGTTTGTGTTGTTTCTTTTGAGCAACTAAACATAAAAGTCAAACAGATGAGAATCATTATAAAAGTGTTAAACATTTTGAAAGTTTTCATACTTATAATCCACCTTTTATTCTGCTGATTTGATTCATTCGTAATACTTTCTTATAATGCAATGTAATTTAGAAAAATTATTTTTATAAATCAACCTAAAAGTTCCGGAGAATTATCTGGTATATCCAATTGAAAATAACTGGTCATAAATATAACTAAATCTGGTATAAAAAAACATTGATTTTACAGTGCTGTCTATTTAGTTTACTGTGTGCTTTTTGCCTAAATCAAATTTGACATTCAGTCATTGTGAATTATAGTTATATGTAAAAGTCTAATATAAAAAGACAAATAATATGTCACATTTCTACAATAAGATTAAGAGATTTTACGAGGTGAAACAGACAAAGTACATTGGTTACTTTTTCTTGTTACCTTCTCTTGTCTTATTTGCGCTATTCAGTTGGTATCCAATCCTGAGTGGATTTGCCATCTCGTTTATGGATTACAGTCTTAATCCTAACATCCCATCGAAGTTTGTTGGTTTGCAAAACTATCAAAAGATGATTACGGATCCTTTGTTCTATAAGGCATGGTTGAATGTATTTATATTTGTCGG
>CAZYWQ010000310.1:0-4279 GCA_964651675.1 uncultured Candidatus Sumerlaeota bacterium
ATTATCTATAATATAATCAGCTTTTTTAGCTTTTTCTTCTTGCGACATTTGGTGGGATAATCTTTTCTTAATATCTTCCTCGGTTACTTTATCCCTTTCCATTAACCTTTGCTTCCTGTTATCCTCATCAATAATAACAACAATTATGTCATCCACAAGATGTTCCATTTTATTCTCAAATAAAAGTGGAACATCAAGAATCACAAGGGGCTCATCTTTATAAAGGTTGAGTAATCTTAGTTCCTCTTTGCGTACTTCTGGATGGACAATTAAATTTAAGGTAAGTAACGCATTTTCATCATTAAAAACAATCGAAGCTAATTTCTTTCTATTAATATTCTTACTTTTGTCAAGAATTTCTTTTCCAAAAACTTCAATAATATTCTTATATGCCTTCTTTCCTATCGCCACAACATCTCGTGCAATTTGGTCTGCATCGATTACCTTGAATCCCTTATCCATAAATGCTTTTGATACAGTCGATTTCCCACAGCCATATGTTCCTGTTAATCCAATTACTGGCATTTTGTTTTTCTTCAGTTTATCTTTTGTTATTTTAAATTTAAAATTATCGGTTTTAAATTTTTATTTACACTCTCCCCAGTTCTTTCCAATTTTCGTATCCACTTTTATCGGAATATCGAATTTCAAAGCGCTTTTCATTTCTGCAATAGCAATTTTCTTTACGAGCTCCATCTCATCGATTAAAGCATCAAAGATTAATTCATCATGAACCTGCAATATCAACTTCGATCGAATGTTTTCTTCCCTCATTCTTCTATGAATATTAATCATAGCAATCTTAATCAGGTCAGCAGCAGTCCCTTGAATCGGAGAATTAATAGCAATACGCTCCGCAGCAGCTCGTTTCATCTTATTGTCTGCATTTATATCCGGAATATAGCGTTTTCTACCAAGTAGAGTTTTTACAAATCCATTTTCACGAGCATAACTTATCGTTTTATCAATGTATTCTTTAACACCAGAAAAGATGGTGAAGTAATCATCGATGAACTTCTGTGCTTCTTTCCTTGATATCTTAAATTCATTCGAAAGTCTATGAGCTGACATTCCATAGAGGACACCGAAGTTAATCGTTTTTGCCTGCGAACGCATTTCAGGAGTTACTTCTTCTTCGGAAACATTGAAAATTTTGGATGCAGTTTGTTTATGAATATCCTGATCCTCATTAAAAGCTGAGATTAGATATTTATCCTTAGAAAAATGAGCCAGAACTCTCAACTCTATCTGAGAATAATCTGCCGATAAAAAGAGATGTTTTTCACTTGATGGAATAAATCCATACCTTATCTTTAGTCCCCATTCTCCCTTCACTGGAATATTCTGTAGATTCGGTTCACTACTACTCAACCTACCTGTCGCAGCTATGGTTTGATTGAAACTCGTATGGAGCTTATTTGTTTTTGGATGAACAAGTTTCGGTAAGGTATCAACATAAGTATTTTTCAACTTTTCAAAAGACCGATACTCTAATATCAAAGCCGGTAGTTTATGTTGATTTGCCAACTCCTCTAAAACTGCCACATCTGTCGAATATCCCGTCTTCGTCTTTTTTAACGGCTTAAGCTTCAATTTTTCAAAAAGTATTTCCTGTAATTGTTTAGGTGAACTAATATTAAATTCACACTCGGCTATCGCATAAATCTCCTTTGTTAACTTCATCAACTCTCTATCTATCTGTTTCGATAGATTCATAAAATAACCACTATCTATTCTTATACCTGCATCCTCCATATCAGACAGAACTTTTATCAAAGGCATCTCTACCTTTCGAAACAAATCATACAATCCATCTTTTTCGAGTTTTTCTCTAAGTAAACCAGTAAGCTGCAGAGTAATATCAGCATCAGCACAGGCATAGTCAGACACTTCCTTAACAGGAATCGTATCCATCGTCTTCTGTTTTTTACCCGATCCAATCAACTCACTAATATCCGTCATCTTTATATTCAGATAAGATAAAGCAAGCTCCTTTAAATTATAATTATACCTATCTGGATTAACCAAATAAGCTGCCAACATTGTATCAAAAGAGTAGTTCCTGATATTGACACCAAAATTTCTCAGAATCTTATTATCATATTTTATATTCTGACCCGATTTCTCTATTTTTTCATCTTCCAACAAACTTTTTAAGGCTTGGCGAATTTCATCATCTTTCAAATCACTAACAAATCCTCCTATCTCCTTCGGATACCGTATTGGAATATAATATGCCTTATTAGGATTACCAGACAAAGATGCACCGACAATCTCAGCCTTCATAGGATCGACATCGGTTGTTTCGGTATCTACCGCAATAAGTTTCTTTCTCCTCAATTTATCCGTTAATTTATTTAACTCTTCTTTATTATTTATCATGAGATATTCTGTCTCACGCTTTTTCCTCTTCATTCTCACCATATCAATAAGACTATAAAGCTCAAGATCACTAAAAATTGAAATGACCTTCTCAGCATCAGGTATTTTTAAAACTAAATCCTCATATTCAACTTGAATAGGAACATCGGTGTTGACAGTAGCCAAATTCTTGGAAAGGAATCCCTGTTCCTGATTGTCCAATAAGGACTGACGAATACTTGGTTTCTTAATCTTATCCGCATTTGCTATTACATTCTCTAAAGTTCCAAATTCCTCCAAAAGCGATTTTGCTGTTTTCTCACCAATCTTTGGAACACCAGGAATGTTATCAGATGAATCACCTGTAAGCCCCAAAAAATCCGGGATTTGTTCTGGATAAACTCCCATTTGATTTTTTACTTCCTCACGACCAAAAATCTTCACCTCCCCCCCAGCAAATTTGACAACTTTCACTTTGTCATCCACAAGTTGAAACAAATCTTTATCATTTGTAGCTATGTAGAATTCTGCAAAAGATGACCTTAATTTAGAAGTTAATGTCCCAATAATATCATCCGCCTCATAATTTTCCATCTCAATAATGGGAATATTTAAAGACTTCATAATCTCCTTTATGATTGGCATTTGAATCAGGAGATCATCCTCCATTACCTTCCTATGCGCCTTATATTCCTTATACAACTCGGTTCTAAATGTCTTTCTCGAAACATCAAATGTCGCAACTACGCCCTTTGGTTTATATTCATTAATCAACTTTAGTAGGAATAGTGTAGTGCCATAAATTGCATTAGTTGGAACACCTTTCGAGGAACTAAGTGACCTTATTGCATAATAACTTCGGTGCATATACGAATTACAGTCGATTATGTAAAACACATCTCCACTCATCTTAGACCTAATTGATTAAGGAATGATATTCGATTGTTTAAATATTGGATTATTTATAAGATTCGTACATTATTTTCTTGCCAGGACTTTTCCTTTATTAAAAAACCATGTGAGGACACTGACAGAATTAGGCATTACTATGATGAATTTTTCAATTTGTTATCAGTAACGAAAGGTCATATTAGTATATATCACATACACTCTTCACAAAATACGAGGTTAACATTAAAACCTTTTATTAAATCATTTATCGAGATTAAGTCAAGGCGCTTTGATTAGAACATTAGAAATGTTTAAACTGGGATTAAATAAAGAAGTTATTCCTCTATCTAAAAACCATATAATCTAATATATATCAATAACAACAAAAATTCCCACAGTCAATAACTTTATTACTACACTTCACAAAACAATACACAAAGCTTTGTAAAAAATCCAAGTAGTTATTATCTTGCTTCAGGTTTTATAATATTACTTGTCAAGAATATCAAAAGATTAGTCTTATCCAAATGCTTTTGACTTCTACCAAAAAGAATTGGACCGACATAAGGAATATGTCTCAATATTGGTATACCCGATTTAGTTTCCCTTGCCTTTTCTGAAGTCCAACCACCCAAAACTATTGTTTCACCATCCTGGACAATTGCTACCGTGTCTATTTCCTTTTCTACAAGCTGATACTGCCAGAAGGATGGCGTAGTAAAAGCAACACTTGGGAATACATCGCTCAATGGTTGATTCGCATTATTTGTAAACAGGTAATTAACACCCTGTGTCCCGGGCGAAAACTCACTTATCGTTCCTTCAATTTCCAGAGTTATCGTACCTTCTCGAGATATTGTCGGTGTAACACTAAAATCTACAAGGTCGATACTCTGATTAGTCCAGGTGCCGTATCCATCATTAACATACCAATATGTTCTTGTAATGGTAAAATTGGCATCATTTCCATTTCTTGTAGTAACCTTAGGTCCACTAACAATATTGAGAACACCTTCTGCTTCTAAAG
>CAZYWQ010000311.1:0-4272 GCA_964651675.1 uncultured Candidatus Sumerlaeota bacterium
GATAATCTCTTTAGCTCCTGAAGTTATTTAGATTATTGTGTGAGGTTTTCAAGAATGAGTTTAGGTATAAAAAGAAATGATATTGTGATAGTCGTAGCAGGTAAAGACAAAGGCAAGACAGGCAAAGTATTAAGGGTGAATCCTGATACAAAAAGAGTTGTAGTTGAACATATCAATATTGTGAAGAAACATCGTAAACCACGAAGTCAAACCGAACCAGGTGGTATTTTAAACATAGAATCACCGATAAATTTATCCAATGTGATGTTGTATTGTAGTAAATGTCAAAAAGGAATAAGAATAGTCGTTAAAACGACAAAAGAAGGGAACAAAGTCAGATATTGTAAAAAGTGTGGAGAGGTATTTGCCTGATAGGGAATATCCACACAATGGAATTGAGAGGTAAAAAGATTCGATGGCAAGATTGATGGAATATTATAAGAGTACAGTTGTACCAGCAATGATGAAGAAATTCAGTTATAAAAATGTGATGCAGGTTCCAAAGGTGGAAAAAATAGTCATTAATATGGGTGTAGGAGAAGGTTCAAGAGATATAAAAGTTCTGGATGCGGCTGAGAATGATCTGGCACTCATATCCGGGCAAAAAGCTGTTACTACAAGGGCGAAAAAGGCTATTTCTGCTTTTAAGTTAAGAGTTGGTATGCCAATTGGCTGCAAAGTTACTCTAAGAGGAAAAAGGATGTATGAGTTTTTAGATAGATTCATTAATGTTGCGATACCGAGAATTAAAGACTTCAGAGGACTTCCTCAGAAATCACTCGATGGAAGAGGAAATTTTTGTCTCGGTATTAAAGATCATATGATTTTCACAGAATTAGATTATGACAAGGTTTTACAATCTCGTGGAATGAATATAGTGACTTGTACAACAGCAAAGACAGATGAAGAAGCACAGGAATTATTATCATTATTAGGAATGCCATTTAGAAGTAAATAGATTTATTATTTTGAAAGGTATTTAAATTACTATGGCAAAAACAGCTCTGATGGCTAAGGCAGTTAGAAAGCCTAAACATAAGGTACGAAAATATAATCGGTGTCCTTTATGTGGTAGGTCAAGAGCCTACTATCGCAAGTTCAATATGTGTCGAATTTGCTTCAGAACTCTTGCAAGTAAAGGACAAATTCCCGGTGTCGTAAAAGCAAGCTGGTAATAAACTCATACAATGGTTTATTACAATTGCTTAATATTTGATTTTCATAATGATAAATATGGAGGAGTTTATGCCTGTAACAGATCCTATCGCTGATATGCTTACAAGGATAAGAAATGCAAATAACACAATGAAGGAAAGTGTTGATATTCCAGCATCCAAACTAAAAACTGACATTGCAAGAGTACTAAAAGAAGAAGGATATATCAAACACTATAAGGTCATAAAAGACAATAAACAGGGCATATTAAAAGTTTACTTAAAATACACGCAAAAAAATGAAAAAGCCATAACCGGTATAAAAAGAGCGAGTAAACCAGGTTGCAGAAAATATGTTAAGAGTGACAAAACACCAAGAATTTTGTCAGGTTATGGAATCTCGATTCTTTCTACCTCACAGGGAGTTATGACTGGTAAGAAGTCGAAAGAGGTGAATGTAGGTGGTGAAGTTTTGTGTTATGTGTGGTAGAAACCGCAAGCTTCCTGCGGGATTTAAATTAATTAATTTATGATTTGTTTGCGGAGCATACAGGAGGTTTAATAGTGTCAAGGATAGGTAAAAGACCGATTGTCGTACCAAGTGGTGTTGACATTAAAATAAATAATAAAGAAATAATGGTTAAAGGAAAATTAGGAACTTTGACTTTTGTAACTCCTGATTTGATTGAAGTGGAAAAATCGGATGGAACGATCATTGTTAAAAGAAAAAACGATGAGAAAAAAGCAAGGGCTTTTCATGGTTTAGTCCAGAGATTTGTATCAAATATGGTAAAGGGTGTTACAGAGGGTTTCACAAAGGAACTGGAAATAATAGGAGTTGGATACAGAGCAGCCGTAACAGGAAATAAATTAGTGCTTACTGTTGGGTATAGTAAACCAGTAGAGTTTCCTATTCCAAAAGAGATAAAAATCGAGACACCAAAACCAACGAACATTATTATTTCAGGAATTGACAAACAAAAAGTCGGTGAAATAGCTGCTGAAATTAAAAAAGTTAGACCTCCAGATGCTTATAAGGGCAAAGGTATAAGATATTCAGGTGAATACATAAAGAAAAAACCAGGAAAAGCTGGGAAGTAAGCGTTGAGGAAAATATAATGACTGTAATGACTAAAAAACTTTCTTCAAATGCACAAAGAAAAGTAAGAAGAAAGAGAAGAATCAGAAAAAAAGTTTTCGGAACTAAAGAGAAACCACGATTGACTATTTACAAAAGTCTGAAACACTTCTACGCACAAATTATTGATGATATAGAAGGTAAGACACTTGTATTTGTTAGTACGAATGAAAAACAATTTAAAGAAAAACATAAAAGTTGTAAAAACTTAGAAGCCGCAAAAGAATTAGGCAAAGCATTAGGTAAAAAGGCTAAAGAAAAGAAGATCGAAAGAGTTGTTTTTGATAGAAATGCATATAAATATCACGGAAAAATAAAAGCATTTGCAGATGTTGTTAGAGAAAGCGGAATAAAATTTTAATATATTATCTTTAACTAAGGAGAATGATAGTGTCTCAGGAAGAAAAGATTGATAAAGATGTAGTGGAAGAAATAAAGGAAGTCGAGGATGAAGTAGACAAAGAACTTAATTTAGAAGACATTAAATTAAGTGAAGAGGTTATATATATAAATCGTGTTGCGAAAGTTGTGAAAGGTGGAAGAAGATTCAGCTTTAGTGCTTTGGTTGTTGTAGGAGACCATAACAGGCATGTTGGCACAGGATTTGGGAAGGCAAATGAAGTTCCCGAAGCAATACGAAAAGCTGTCGAGGATGCAAAAAAGAATATAATCGAAGTTCCTTTAATAAAAAGGACAATACCTCACGAAGTTATCGGTATATACGGAGCAGGAAGAGTGCTTATAAAACCAGCGACAGAAGGAACAGGATTAATAGCTGGTTCTGGAGTAAGAGCGGTTTTAGAGATGGCAGGCATTCAGGATGCACTAACGAAGTGTCTTGGTTCACGCACCAAAATAAATCTGGTAGCAGCAACGATGGATGCTCTGAAAAAATTACGGAAACCAGAATACATCGCTTCTTTAAGAGAAAAAACTGTACCCGAACTTTTCAAATAGGAGTAGTCATTAATGGCAAAGAAAACCAAAAAGGTTAAAATAACGCAGATTAAAAGTTGCATCGGAAGAAAAGATATTCATAAAAGAACTATAAAAGCACTGGGTTTCAAGAAAATGAATCAATCTTTGATAAAAGAAGCAACTCCACAAGTTTTAGGTATGATAAAGAAGGTAGATTTTATGTTAAATGTAGAGGAAGTTACAAAATGAAGATACACCAACTAAAAGCAGATCCCGGAAGTCAAAAAGGCAAAAAAAGATTAGGAAGAGGAACTGGTTCAGGACATGGTGGAACATCCTGTAAAGGACACAAAGGGCAGAGATCACGCTCTGGCGGTGGAGTAAGTCCTGGATTCGAAGGTGGTCAGATGCCTCTTATCAGAAGAGTGCCTAAGAAAGGATTCAAAAATAGATTCAGAGTTGAATACTTAGCGATTAATCTGAAGAGATTGGATGGATATAAAGATGGTGAAGAAGTTAATCCAGAATCTTTGTATGAAAAAGGCATTATAAATAAGAAAAATATACTGGTGAAGATATTAGGTGAGGGAAATATAAAGAAGAAATTAACTATTAAGGCAAATGCTTTTTCAAAAACAGCTAAAGAAAAGATTCAAAAAGCCGGCGGAAAAGTTGAGGTAGTATAATGCTAAAATCATTTGGCAACATATTAAGGATTCCTGACTTAAAGAAGAAGGTTTTCTTTACATTATTTATGCTAATGGTTTACAGGATTGGGTGTTATATCCCATCCCCTTTTATTGATCCTGCCGCTGTAAGAAAGTTTTTTGCAACTCAGATGCAAGGATTACTCGGTTTTATCGACCTATTCTCTGGTGGTGCATTCAGTCAAATGACCATTATGGCGTTAGGAATAATGCCTTATATTACCACTTCGATTATTATGCAGTTACTTGTTGTTGTAGTTCCCTTCCTCGAAAGATTGTCGAAAGAGGGTGAGGCTGGAAGAAAAGCAATTAATAAATATACAAGATGGGGAACTGTTTTTGTATGTATGTTTCA
>CAZYWQ010000312.1:0-4258 GCA_964651675.1 uncultured Candidatus Sumerlaeota bacterium
ATATTAGGTGGGATAGGAATGTTTTATTATGCCCGAGAATTGATTAGAGAACGATTCTACGCCTTCATTTCAGCTATGATATTTATTCTCTCAGGATTTTTCTCTGTTAGATTGTACACAGGAGTAATTTTATTTCTCTTTTCGGGTGTTTATGCACCTATTATTTTTCTATTACTGAATCGCTGGTTTAAAACTCATAATGTAAAATATATTGCGTGGCTCACTGTTGCATTTGCATTACAGATTTTCGCAGGTTCTCCACAGATTGCTTTTTACACGATGTTTTCTGTTTTTATTTTTATTCTTCTGAGATGGATATTCTGGAACAAAATAGAAATTTCACAAAGTGCGAATAGATTAAAAATGTTGTTTGCTCCTGTTATTGCAATGATTTGTTCATTTTTACTTGCTGCTATTCAGGTCTTGCCGACATATCAGTTTATCAAATATTCCTTTGACCGTGCAGGAGGTGCAAATTGGGAGTACATTATCGATGGCTCACTTAATTTGAAAGGATTGGTTACATACATCATTCCATTCTTTTTCTATTATCCGTGGGTCGAAGGACTGTACTGGGGAATAAATCTCTCATTTTGGGAATTAAACAATTATTTGGGGATTCTGCCATTGGTTTTTGTGATGTTTTATTTGGTGTTCAAAATTATTGATGGGAAACTAAAAACCGTTTTCAAGAAAGATGCGAAGATAAGTTCGGAACAATTTACAATAATTTTCTGGATTCTTATAATTCCTATTTCCTTATTGCTTGCTCTGGGTGGGAATTCGATCGTGTTCAGATTTTTTTATCTGATTGTCCCTGGATTTAATATCTTCCGTGATCCTGTCAGGATTATTTTCCTTTATACGATTGCCATTGCCCTTTTAACAGGTTTCTCCTTAAGATATTTTTTCTACAAAACAAATTCAACCAACCAAAAGAATATAGTCAAAATAGCTTTATTAGTTTTATTTTGTATCATAATATTTTTTGGGGGAACGATTGTTCTGAACAAACATATCAAAATTATGACACTGTTTGATTATGATGATATAGTCCAATTGTCTTATGAAAGTATGGTGAAAGGGAATCTGCCAGAACCAATGCTCTTAACGACAAAAGCTGTTTATTCAGGGATTGTAAAGGCAGTAATCTTGTTACTTCTTTCTGCATTTCTTATCTTTTCAGCACAACGAAAGATGTTACCAAAGAAGTTAACTTTATTTTTGATTTCGATTATCATTATATTAGACCTTGGATGGTTTTCGATGTATTTCATCAATACAGACAGTAGAGAACAGTTCAAAAATGACATTTATAAAAAGAGTGAATTGATTAATTTTCTCAGTTCTGTCAAAAATGAAGGGCGATTTACTTATTTGGACAATGTAAACTACTGGGTAAATGACCAGAATCAGATGGAAATTTATCCGAATAGGGGAGTAATGCATAAACTCTATGATGCGCGAGGATACGATCCGATTTCCATCAGGCATTATGCGGAATTGATAAATGTGGCTGCTGGATTTAATCCTAAAAGACCACCGGGAGGATTTTTATTTCTGCCAACTTTGCAATATCCATCAATTTTGTCGTTGCTTAATGTTAAATATATTTTATCTTACGATGACTTAACCGGACACGGTTTTAAAACGGTAAAATCGTTCCCATTCGGATTAAAAATTTATGAGAGTCCCAAATCGGCAGGTTGGGCATATTTCCGAAAAGGTATTCCTATAGTTTCTTTAGACAAGCAAGAGTATGTTTTGCAAGTTTTGGCAAGTGAGAAATACAATAGTGAAGAATGTGCAGTAGTCCACGAACCAATGCCTTACCAATATAATTCGCAGGTTGATGACATAAATAAACACAATGAAATAAAAGTAACTAAGTATTCTGCGAATGAAAAAATCTATGAAGTTTCAACAAATCAGCCACAGCTTGTGGTGTTTAGTGAGGTTTACTATCCAGGCTGGAAAGTATATATAGACAACACAAAGCAAAAATTACTGCGAATCAATTATGCCTTAATGGGTGTTTATGTTCCATCAGATGCGAAAGAGATAAGATTGGTGTTCCGACCAAAGATTTTTTATATCGGAATGGTTGTAAGTATATTTATGATAGTATTAATAATAGGATTATTTGTAATAAAAAAAGAGTAGATGTAACAGTGCAATTTATTGCGGGGATATGAAAATAAAATTAACTTGATTAAGCTACCGATTTGTTCTTTATTTGTGCATATATTTTGATAAAATGACCTTCAGATGATTAACAAGCTAAAAGAAAATAGAAAAGAGGAGTTTCCTATCTTAAAATGTTGTAATTTTATGAATCATGCAGCAGTTTCACCCTTACCTAATCGTGTCATAGAAGCAATAACTGATTTTACAAAAGACTGTCGTGAAAATTTCGTTGGCTGTTATGAGAAGTGGTGGAGTAAGATTGTTAGCACAAGGGAACTTTTCGGGCAATTGTTGAATTGTTCAGCGAATGAAATCGCTTATATCAAGAATACTTCTCAAGGGATTCTGATCGCTTCAAATGGAATAGATTTTAAACAAGGGGATAATGTCATTATTCCGGAATATGAGTTTCCTGCAAATGTATATCCCTGGACAAATTTGAAGGGAAAAGGTGTCGAGGTAAGATTTGTTCCAGAAAAAGATGGTCGTTTTCTTGTCGAAGATTTTGAAAGATTGATAGACTCGGGAACAAAGGCAATCTCTGTATCATTTGTTGAGTTCACTACAGGTTTCAGAAATGATGTCGAGACAATCGGAAAAATGTGCAAGGAGAAGGATATATTTTTTGTTGTTGATGGGATTCAGGGTGTTGGTGCAATACCGATTGATGTAAAAAAATGTAACATAGACCTGATGGCAATGGATAGTCATAAGTGGTTACTCGGATTGGAAGGTATTGGCATTATGTATTGTTCCGAAGAAGCGATGGATAAGCTGAAAGCACCGTTTGCAGGCTATGGAAGTGTGGTGGATTACCAGAACTATCTGAACTATTTTCAACCATTGGATAAAAGTGCGAGAAGATTTGAGGAAGGTACTTTGAATGTATTCGGAATCAATGTATTATATGCCTCAATAAATTTGATATTGGAAGTTGGTGTCGAAAATATATATAATGAATTGATGGAAATCACTTCTTCTTTAAATGAAGGATTGCGAAAAAAAGGTTACAAAGTATTAACACCGATGGGGAATGATGAAAGGTCAGGAATTATTACTTTTGCATCAGATAAATATGATTCCAAACAGATTTTTGGGATTCTGAAGGAGAACCGCATTTCGACTGCATTACGCCGAAATCGAATCAGACTATCACCACATTTTTATAATAATGAAGAGGATATTGAATATTTATTAAATGTTTTACCATAAAGTAAGAGGATTTCCAAAGTCTACTTGAGGAAATTTCTGTTCTTTTAATTTTTAATCTTGAAGTAATGGTTTTAAGATAAGTAGTTTAGGGTGTAATAAATTTTGACCAAAAAAATTATTAGATAAAAGGAGGGTGAGACAATGATAATTGGTGTACCAAAGGAGATCAAGAACAACGAGTATAGAGTTGCTGTTGTACCATCGGGAGTAAAATCATTCGTTCAGAATGGTCATAAGGTATTGGTTCAACAAAGCGCTGGAGTTGGTAGTGGTATAACGGATGAGGAATATAAAAAAGCAGGCGGTGAGATAGTCAAAAATGCTAAGGAAGTCTGGGACAAATCGCAGATGATTATCAAGGTCAAAGAACCTCTAAAGGAGGAGTATGAACTCGTTCAAGAAAAACACATTTTCTTCACCTATTTTCATTTTGCATCATCAAAAGACTTAACGGAGGCAATGATAAAGAGAAAAGCTGTATGTATTGCTTATGAAACAATAGAAACAGATGATGGTAAATTGCCTTTATTGACACCAATGAGTGAAGTGGCTGGTAGAATGTCGATTCAGGAAGGTGCAAAATATTTGGAAAGACCTCAAAAAGGAAGGGGTGTCTTATTAGGAGGAGTGCCCGGAGTTGAGCCGGCTGAAGTTTTAATTATCGGTGGTGGTGTAGTTGGAACAAATGCTGCTAAAATGGCTGCAGGATTGGGCGCAAGAGTTATAATTATGGATCTGGATGCTGAACGATTAAGGTATCTGGATGATGTTATGCCAGCTAATGTCGTTACGATGATGAGTAATCATTATAATATCGCAGAGAAGTTACAAACGGCTGATTTGGTTGAAGGAGCTGTAT
>CAZYWQ010000313.1:0-4251 GCA_964651675.1 uncultured Candidatus Sumerlaeota bacterium
CAACAGCTCCACAGGGAAATGCTGTTGGCGATCAATGGTTGTTATATCAGTAAGGACAGAACATTGTTCTGTCCCTACGAGAAAAATTTTTCGATCAATTAAATAAATTTATTCTTTTCCCATATCAACTATGAGGTGAAGAGTAGTTTTGTCGTCTTGAGTAGCAAGAGTAATTGCTGTTGTGCGGTCATCTTTTTTATATTGAAGCATCGTTTGCTGTCCCATATCCATCGACATAACTTCTTCCCAACCATTAGCTTTCATTTTATCTTTATATTCGTTGACAACTCTTTTCATATCATCATCTGTCTCAAGCGTAACCATAAAAGATTTTTCCTGCTTACCAGACATTTTTATAGCAGCACCTTTATAGATGTAAACATCTTTCGGAAATCCATCGGGTAAATCCACAACACCTTTTTCGGACATAGCAAATTTCGCTTCTTCACCATCTTCTCCCTTGAATTTAATTTCACCTTCGCCTTTTGACATATCCATTTGAATTTTGTCTCCACGAATTTTCACCTTGTCTCCCGAGATATCTACATCGACCTTTTCTCCACTTTCCTTCTCGATTGCCTCTTCAACAGCTTTCTCAGCTGCTCTTTCTCTACCACCGCAACTGATTAGTAAACACATTGAGATTATAAAAACTAAAACCGAGAGTTTTTTAATCATTAGATTTTTCTCCCTTCTGTTTTAATTTCGTTTTTATCGGCTTTGATGCGGTTTTATCATCAATATTTCTCATTATTTGAATATAATTTCTAATTATCTGTGTCAAAAGATTTTTGTTATCAGGAGCAAAATAATTTTCAGAAGGATTAATCATCAATAAATTTATAGAGTTTTTCACAAAATACTTGCATGTCTATAAAATCATAGAGATAAGAACTAATACTGAAAAATGAATTTTATTTAGAAAAATAGTGCGGGGAAACACAATTGGCTCGCAAATATTATCTACCAAAGAAAAATGAAAATTTCCTGATACAGGCTTTCAGAAAGTATATCTTTAATGAGGAACCTGTGCCTAATGTTCCATATCATATTCAAATTCAAACCACGACTTATTGTAATGCAACCTGTGCATTTTGTCCTTATATAGATACAAGCAAAAAGCTCAATCATGGCAAAATGGATATGAACTTATTCAAAAAAATTGCTGATGAATGCCTTGAACTTGGAATAAAAAATATTCGTCCTTATCTAATGAATGAGCCATTGTGTGATAAGGATTTGCCAGAGAAAATAAAATATATAACATCGAAAAAGACCGATGATTTTGTTGTAAAAATTAATACAAATGCCTCTTTACTTGATGAGGAAATGGGCAGAAGGCTTATTGAGGCAAAGCTTGATAGGATGAATATTAGTTTTCATGGTTCTACAAAGGAAATTTATGAGAAGTGTGAAAACGGACTTCCTTATGATAAGGTTCTAAGTAATATCGATAATTTTCTCAGACTTAAAGAAATACTGAAAGCTCAAAAACCCAAGATAAGAATTACTATGGTTATGACAAAAAATATTGAAGATGAAGTACAGAGTATAAAAAGCTTCTGGGCTGATAGAGGATTAAAAGTAAATATCAGACCTATGACTAATAGGCTTAGTAAGCGTATCGCAAACTTAAAACTTAATACCGACAAATGGAGTACATTTAATCGGTGCAAGAGACTATTTGAGCAAGCGTATGTGCTTTATAATGGAGATATGGTCTTATGTTGTAATGATTGGTGGCGAACAACTATTCTTGGTAATCTTAAAGAAAGTACAATTAAAGACATTTGGAATAATGGTGAATATTTCAAAATAAGGAAAAAATTTTTCAGTGGTAATCTTGATGGTTTAATCTGTAAATCCTGCTTGATGACATGATCTAATCATATTAATATTTTTTTTAATGAAAGGAGTAACTAAATTTGAAAAAACATATTTGTATATTGAGTTTTTTATTACTTGTAATTACTATACTATCACCTTTGTCCTTCTCTCAGACAAGTTTTATCACAGATGATGCGGATTTTTGGATTGCTGGAGCAAATGATGATGACAATCTGGGAAGGGCAATCGTATCAGGCGATTTGAATGGTGATAACTATGACGATCTTGTGGTTTCGGCATCAGGTGCAAGCCCAAATGGTAGAAGTGATGCGGGAATTGTGTGTATTTTCTTTGGCAATAGTTCATTTCTCAACACAAGCAACATCGATTTATCTTCGACGCAAGCTGATGTTTCAATCTGGGGTGCTCAGGCAGATGATGAATTAGGAATGTCTCTGGGAGTTGGTGATGTTATGAACAATGGATATAATAGTCTTCTAATAGGAGCACCATATAGAAGTGCCAGTACTGGTGCGGTTTTCGTAATAACTTTTCAATCTGGATTTTATGGTCCACAGACACTTGATCTGGCTTCTCCAACAGGTTCACAGTCCATCGTCACTATTATTGGTAATAGCAGTGATTATATTGGAAGGTCTGTTGATGCGGCTGATATGAATGGCGATGGATATGCTGAGATTATGATTGGTGGTCATTATTATTTCACTGATGGTGTTGGATATGTAGTGAAAAATAATGGAACTTTCACGGATGGTCAGACACTTTATCTTTCAAGCAGTAGTAACTATCATTGGAAAATGACTGCTAATGAGGCAATGGATTTGCTGGGAGATAAAGTCCTTGGAGCAGACATCAATGGAGATTTAAGGGCGGATTTTATTATCAGTGCCACATTCGCCGGTGTTCTAATGAATAATGACTCTACCGGCAGAGTATATGTGATGTTTGGCTCAGCTTCCTTGCCTAATGGCACTACTATAGGTGCAAACTCGGCTAATCTTATGATAAAAGGAAGACTCGATACCGCTACTCCAAGTAGTTCGGATTATGATGATTTCGGAGGTGCTCTTGCAGTTGGAAATGTTAATGCAGACGGATACAATGATTTAATTATAGGAGCACCGGATGATGAAATTGATAGAGATGTTGTAGAAGAGATTGGTATGACTTATGTGGTTTATGGAAGATCATCCTTTTCTTCCACTATCGACCTTTCACCTTCAACAAAAGGAGGAGCCAGTCCTGCTGACATTGCCATTATAGGCGCAAGTGATGTTGCAGAGAGGATTGGAGATAGCGTTGCATCCGGAAAAATCAATTTCGATTCCATTGATGACATTATCACAGAAGCCCCATCTGCTCAGAGAAGTGGTTTTACCAATGAAGGAAGAGTGTTTATTGTGTTTGGTAGAGATGATTTCCCATCGAATTTTACTGTTAATTTGGTAAGTGATGAACAAGATGTAGTAATAAATGGAAATATAGACAATTTTTCTTCCGTTCAGGCGGTATCCACAGGAGATGGAAATAGAGATGGTACATCCGAGATTTATTGGGGAGGTCCATTTTTGAGTCACTCTCCAAGAAGCTGGTGTGGAAAAGCCTTTGTATTCCAACTATATAATTTGGCAAATGTGCAAAATAATTGGAGTTTGTATAAATAGAATGTAGCGGTTCGATTTATCGAACCCATTATTATCGATGGTTCAGGATATGTATCCTGAACCATTTTTACCTCCAATATTTTTCCCACAATTTAATCCCTGGACTGCTTTTTTGAATGAGTGAATTTTGTTTGACATAGCTCTTCAATGTGTATATACACTTTGTAGTGTTTTATTAGTATTGTTTGCTTTTGTTTACACCGACAATTCATAAAGATTGTTCATTTTTTCATAACTTACAAATTTCAGAATTGGTAATTGGATTATGAGACCAAAGGAACGATGTCTTATTGCATTAAGTCACAAAGAGCCCGATAGGGTTCCGATGAATTATCATGCAGATGGGAATATGTCTAAAGCTCTAAAGGAGTATTTTGGCATAAAGGGAAATAAGAATCGCAGTTGCTGGCTCACTGGAAATGAGGATCCGAGACTTTTAGAGGCTCTGGATTGCGATCTAAGATCATTGGTTCCTGAATATGTTGGTCCACCAATTAAGACATTTGATGATGGCTCTTTTCTTAATGTTTTTGGTGATCGATTACTTATAAGGGAAAATCCTAATGGCTCTGCATTCTTTGAATATCCTGTTTTACCACTTGCTAATGCAACAACAATCGAAGAAATCGATGCGCATCCATGGCCCCAGGTTGAGTGGTTTGAATTTTCAGGTATCAAAGAGCAACTGGATGAGTGGGAAGATTATGCGATAATAGGCGGAGATATGGGTACTCTGGAC
>CAZYWQ010000314.1:0-4242 GCA_964651675.1 uncultured Candidatus Sumerlaeota bacterium
AGATAATGCTGGCGAGATTGTATTTGATAAAATATTTATAGAGGAATTGCTCAAGAAATTTGAAAATTTGCACTTAACAGTGGTTGTAAAAAGTAGTTCGATCATAAATGATGCAACTATTGAAGATGCGAGATTTGTCGGAATAGATAAACTCGCAAGAGTAATAGAAAATGTCGATTTTCCTGGTACACCACTGGCTTTTTCTACTAATGAGTTCAAGGAATTATTTGCACGGGCAGATTTGATAATTTCCAAAGGTCAGGGAAATTATGAAACGCTTGAAGAAGAATCTCAGCGCATAGTATTTTTATTGAAGGTGAAATGCGATCCTGTTGCGAAACACATTGGCGTTAAAGTTGGTAGTCCCATAATATATTTTAAGGATAAGAAATTGTAGGGTTGTATTTATACGACATTATGAATTGTTGTTTTGAGCAATCTTGTAGGGGCGGGATTACCCCGCCCCTACCTAAAGTTCAATGATTATGGAGATAGCTTGGATGAAATCAAAAATTTGTATTGGTCTAATGTCAGGGACTTCGGTGGATGGAATCGATGTGGCGATTGCGGAGTTTAAAATGGTTGAGGGATTCATTAAACATAAACTGTTATCGTTTAAGAAGTATGATTTCCCTAAGGCAATCCGCAAAAAAATCTTTGAGGTTATGAGCGATTCTGTTCCATCGACTAAAAATATCTGCCAGTTGAATTTCGAACTGGCTTATTTGTATTCGGATGCTGTGAAAAAGGCTTTGAAATCATCAGGGCTTAGTAGAAACAAAGTGTTTGTGATAGGCTCTCATGGTCAAACCATCTATCACATTCCTCAGGGAACTGTTGAAAAGGGGAAGAGACTTATTCCTTCAACTTTTCAGATCGGCGATGGTTCTGTTATTGCCGAATTAACGGGGATTCCAACTGTATCTGATTTTCGTACACGGGATGTTGCTGTTGGAGGACACGGTGCGCCACTGGTGCCATTTGCTGATTTTCATCTTCTGACAGATCATCGAAAAAATCGCATCCTACAAAATATTGGTGGAGTTGCCAATTCTACTTTTCTTAAAACGAATGGTAAAATATCCGATATTATCGCCTTCGATAATGGTCCTGGGAATATGATTATTGATTATGCCGTTTCTTATCTTACGGATGGAAAGCTGAAGTATGATAAAAATGGCAAGTTGGCTTCTAAAGGAATCGTTGATAAGAAAATCTTAAGAGAACTTCTAAAACACCCGTATTATAAAATGAAACCACCTAAAACAACTGGTAGAGAGATGTTTGGTAAAGAATATACGGAGAAGATAATCAAACGATTCAGAATATCAAAGCGAAATATGAACGATTTTGTTGCGACAGTAACGGCATTGACAGCAATTACAATCACAGATTCGTATAAGAAATTTATTATGCCAAAGAATCGGATAAATGAAGTTTTATTAGCAGGTGGAGGAGCTTATAATCGGACATTGGTAAAAATGATAAAGGATGAAATACCTGATGTGGAGGTCAAAATCTTAGAAGACATCGGATTCGATAGTGATGCAAAAGAGGCGTTATCATTCGCATTATTAGCCTATGCCACAATGCTCAACATTCCCAACAATGTACCCACCGCCACGGGTGCCAAAAAACCTGTCATTCTGGGGAAGATATGCTATTAATTCAGTAGTAATTAATTCTGTAGGATAAAATTCTTTTATTATTAAATTTGATTAGTAAAAAGTAACTATATTTATAAAAATAATTATTGACAATACAAAATAATAATAATATAAAAATGCATAAATTTTTTGTTGGAGGAAACAAATGAAGATAAAATATTTATCCATTTTCATTTTTCTATGTTTTATATCAAGCTATATATTAGCCACTAATGCAAATAAGTATATTTATTCAATTAAGTTGAACGATTATGATAATATATCGGATGCTGAGGTAGAAAAAGATTACTTAATTAATAAGGAGTGGTACCCTGTTATTATAAAAGTTACTGAAAGTTCGAATAATCTGATTTTTGGTGAGTTTGAATATTATGTTGATGCACTCATTTATAAAAATGAAATTGAAAAATCGTATGGTTTTAACTGTGAGATTATATCTGAAAGAAATAGTGAAGATAAAACACTTGTTGAAACACAAGGCCCTTATGAAAGGATTTTCAAAATGGAAGAAAGTCATATGTCTGAGGTACCTGACTTATCTTTAAACGAAGAAGACCCATTAGTTATTGAAATAAAAGATTTAATGAATAGTGCAGATAAAGCATTATATCGTCAAAAATTGACTGATTCTATAACTACACTGAATGATGATGATATTAGGAAAGGATTTGTACTTACAAGAAAGGGTATATTTGAATTGCTTGAAAATAATTATGAGGAAGCAATAGAACAACTGAGAAAGGTCTCCAATGGAGAAGTAAAAGCTACAAGAGTTGATAGAATAAAGTGTATAAGAAGAGTAGCGTGGATAATGCATCAACAGAAAGATAGATTAGGAGCTTATAAGGCTTATAGGGAAATGGAATCATTTACAGGTAGTGAACTATGTAAAGCGATAGCAAAAGTTGAATGTGCAGGATTGTTGATGGAATTAGCACGTAGTGAAAAAGGAACCCTTGTTGATTGTCGTAGGGAATGCGAAAAGGTTGTAGAGATGATTCCGGCTGAGAATATAGCTGATTTTGATTATGGATTACAATTGGCTATTGCGGAGCTTATGCATTTAGAGAGTTGGTTTTTTGATCATCTATATCAAAAATGCATAAACGAAGGAGAAGAATTCCTTGATAAGTACGATGACCGATTTAATCGAGAAAGAGCGGCTTGTTTGGTGTTTATGGGCATTTGTTATTATAAATTGGATGACTATGGTAATGCGGAAGATTGTTTTTCGAAAGTACTAAATATGGATATTGAAAGGGAATGGAAAGATGTAGATTCTAAGAAAAAATCATTGAGTTGGCTTATTTACATCGCTGAAAAGAGAGGAGATACCGCACTGCTGAATCATTGGAAACTATTAAAACAAGAACTATATAATGAATGACTTCTATCACTACTAATACTTTTTATTTGAACAAACAAGGAGATTTGGGAATATGGAATCGAAAAATAAGAAAATTCTCAGTATCATATCCTTTTTAGTTGTGATAATACTATTTATATTATGTAATATAAGACAAGGTAAAGAGCTATGTTATGCTGATGATCCGCCGGATCCAGACCCGACACCTTGTTGCAGTGAGGGATATCACCAAGAACCAGCATGTACAATCATAGTTGAAGATCCAAAGACTGGGGATCCTGTGATAAAGCATCTGGGCGAAATGACGGATGTCTTTATTAGTGGTCCTGAATGTGTTCAATGGAACGAGTATGTGACAGCAATATATACTGCTAATGGAGGAGATGACAGAGATGTTTGCGTAAATGATACTAATTCAAATGATGCGTCTGAGTATGATGTACCTGAAGAGGTTGTATGGTCTGGTGTAGGTGAACCTGATCCCAATGACCCAAGAAAATTTAGGTTCTCGCCCCCCGAACCGTGGGATGAAGAGCCTTGTGATTCTTATACCATAGAGGTCGAAGTAGATGGCACTGGTGATTGTAATGTAGGAAGCGAAGCAGTAAATGATTCTGTTGATGTAAAAGTGTGGAAATGTGTTCAGAAAACTGATACTGTAAATAGGAACGTTTCTGTTTATTTTTTATATGAAGGTATAGGTCTAAGATCTTGTGGTTGGACGGGAAGCAGTGTTTATTATGACTGCAATGGCACTATTAATACTGAAAGCCAAAATGTAGTTCTGGATTGGAATACTCTTCCCATTCCTTTTGTTTGGGGTGCTAGACATAGGTTTATATTAAATAATAATCCCCAAGGCTGGTGTAGTATGAGCCGTGAAATGTGTGGTGATGTGATTTTGCCTCCAAATACAAGTATTGTATGTTCAAATACCCAGAATAGTTATTCTTATGAACAGATGCAACAAGGGATAGAAGATGAGTTTGAAATCACGGGCATAAGTTATGTAGGTGAAGGGATTATTTGTCCTGGACAGATTATATCTGGGAAATCTGGGTCTGTACCATTAACTTCAAGTAAATGTTGCGATTAATCAAATTTGATACGCACATAGTTGTATTTTAAATAATAATTATCATTAATAATTAATATAAATAAACCTTAAAGGAATTTATTATGAGATACTTTTTTTTATTATTAACATTT
>CAZYWQ010000315.1:0-4241 GCA_964651675.1 uncultured Candidatus Sumerlaeota bacterium
AAATTAAATCTTTGAAAATCTTATTAACAATTCTTTCTTTTGTTATGACATTGAACATTATGGTGTATTCAGATGTCTTGGTGTTAAGTAATAATGACGAAGTGCTTGGGAAGATTACATCAGAGGGCAATGACTATGTCTTTATATCAACAGGTATAGGCGAGATAAAATTTGATAAAGCAAGAATTAAAGAGGTCATTAAAGAAGATGAGGCAACGAATCTTTACCGAATGGGAGATATTGAATTTAATGAGAAGAACTATCAGGATGCTATTGAATACTACAAAAAGGCGTTAAAAAAGAATCCGGAACTTGTTATTGCCCAGAACAAACTTGAATTGGCACAGGAGGCGCTTGAAATAATCAAAAAAGAAGAAGAGAAGAAACATCTCGATGAGTTAGCAGGGAGAATTCGTGAGGCGGAGAAAATGATTGAGGAAGGGAAATTCGCTGATGCACTTTTAGAATTAGACAAAATCAAATCTCAAAATCCATCAACTTCACAGTTGGAAAAAATTGATTCCGATATGATTAAATTACATTATAATTGGGCTTTGGACTATCAGGATAAATTACAAAAAACTAACGCTATTGAACAACTACAAATAGTCTTGAAATTAGATCCACAAAACAAAGATGCATCCGAAAAACTTAATGAGATTTATGAGTCTGACATTGCGTATTCGGACAAGGCACTCGAAAATAATCTGAAACAATTGGAAAATGATAAGGATAACAAAGCACTAAATGAAAAAGTCGGTGATATCTATTATATGAGAAGAGAATATGATAAGGCATTTCCTTATATCGAAAAAGTGTATTTACAATCATCACCGCCACAGAGTGATATCACCGATAAGCTTCGAAAATGTTTCTCATTTCTAATCAATAGTGCAATAGAAAATAGAGAGTTCCAAAAAGCGCTAGATTATTTAGATAAATACTATGGATATTTCCCAGAAGAAAACAGGAAACAGTATTACCTGACCCAGTACTTCGCTAAAGCTAATACAGTTGATCCGACCAATTATGAAGAAAGATTCAAATTAGCCAAGTTCTGTGTCGCTCATAATCTTGATGCTCAAGCTCTAAAAGAACTTCGTTTAATACTTAAGGGCGATCCTCAAAATGTAGGTGCAAGAAATGAATTGGAAAAATATGCTTTCAAAAAATACATCAAAATCACCGAGTTATATAATCTCAAAAAGTATACAGAAACGATGGAAGCAGTGAATCAATTCCTAAAGGATTTTCCTGATTCAAACATTGTGAGTAGAGCGAGAGACCTTTATGCAAGCGCTGAAATAAAAATTGCTGAAGAAACCAGGAAAAGAAAAGAAAAGGCTCAAAAACTTGCTGACTCTGGTGATGAGGCTTATGCAAAGGGTGATCAACACCTTAGTATGTTAGTAAATGAAGATGTTAATCGCATAAGTCGGAGAAGAGCGAGTGATGTTAATGAGGCTGTTAAGTGGTATCGTGTCGCATTAGATGCTTATACTCAAGCACTTAAACTTGATTCAAGTCTCGGTGATATTAGTTCACGCAATCTCGATTTTAAAATTTCCGATATACGCTCTAAGATTTCAAGACTTATTAATCCTCCTGAAAGGGCTGTTCCTATTAGACCATTTTATCGAGATTGATGACGGTATTATTCTTTTTTCTTTAGATTGTTTAACTTTACTCCTATTTCGTTGTTCTCAAAATTAGATTCATCGATAAAAGCATTTTTATTCAAATAAATAAAAAAACTCGATCGAGGATCGACTTCAGCTTTGAATGTAATTTCCTTCTCTTGAGAAGGTAAAATAAGATCAATGTTTTTCTCGCATAACAGTTGTCTTGATTGATATACTTCAAGGTGTATATTTTCAGCCGATACCTCTCCTTTATTTCTTATTTTCAAAGAAAATGTTCTTTCCACTTTTTCATCATTTATTTCTCCTTCTACAAGCATTATATCTTCCTTCGAAATATCTAAATCTGCTTTTGACTTAATATACATATCAACTGACTCACTATTATTTTCGTTGTTAATCTCCTTAATTTGTTTATTTGAATTAATCGTAACGGTAATGGTCTGGTTCCCTTTATTATCAAATCCATCCCAACGATACTCAATTTTCTTTTTCTCATTGGCAGCTAAAGGAATAACTCTGCGTCTATTTCTGACATATTCACTATGTATGGATTGATTTTTCCCATCAGGATTCTTTTTCGTAATGGATAGTACGACATTATTGAGTGGAATCTTCGAAAGGTTCTCGACTTCAAATTCAAAAAATATAGTGTGTCCTTCAATCAAATCTTGTTCATTTGTAATTTTTAAGGAATTCGGGACTATGCGTAAGTCGATCGATTCAAAAGGAATGTTTACTAATAATGAAGCAATATTATTCGCTGATTTTATGCTAGTTATATTGTTTGTTTTAACATTCTCCTTTAAATTATTTTCGGTGCTATTTTTATTTGATTCATCCTGAAAAATATCTATAGAAACTGATACTTCTTTTTCTTCATCATCAAATGGGACTGTAAGAACAACAAGTTGATAATCCTCTCCAAGAAGTTCTGGAATGTCGACAATACTCTTATCCTGGTTATTTTTTGAATAAGCTACTTTTAAATTATGTAAAGTGCAATCACTGAGATTGTAGATTTTGAAACCGATATCTTCGCACCATTTCTCGTCTTTTTTATAAATGTTTAAGATATCATAGGAGCTATCAATGGTAACCTGTTTGTCTAATTGTTGAGTCTGCTTAATAATATTATAGGTTTTCGCAATATTCAGAGATGAGTCATCGACTTTGATATTTAATTTGTTTAAACCTTCTTTCAATGTATCTTTTAGAGTGATAGTCTCAATTTCATTATAACTTAAATTTTTGGTATTGATTTTTTTCCATTCACCATCATTAATCTTATAATATAGTGGATATTCTTTTAAATCAAAACCATTCTGATTAAAAATATTAATTGTGATCTGGTCTTTATTATTTGTATTCGAAACATCAGAAGTATTTTGGATTTCTGTTAGATAGTAATTATCAGCAAATGAGAATTTAGGGAGGTCGAAGTTAACAAAACAACTGCCGACACCATCAACTTTCCTGCTTTCATCCCAATAATAAAGGTTAATCTGCATAGTACCAGTGAAAAAATCTGGAGGAACTTCTATTTCTTTTCTCAATTTACCATCTGTAATGTTAACCTGGTCAATCTTAAAAATAACATCCTTTTTATCATTAAGAAAAGACAATATTGCCGTAGCATTCTCAAGGTTGCCCTTTAAATCTGCATCGATTTTCATCTTATTGAGATTTCTATAATCAAGGCTTTTAGGCATTGAAATAATATCTTCTTGATAAACCGGAATCTGTAAAGTAACCACAGGCTCACCAATCAGGTTAAATTCATTGATAAGGCTACGAGAAGGCTCTTGCATCCTATATTGAAGCTCACCATAATAAATGGCAGCACCAGTATATTGTAATTTCTCCTTGAAAAATCCATTGTAGATAAATTCGGAAATTTTTGTATGTTCTGATGGAGATTCCTTTCCGGATGGTGAGTATAAACCAATTGCTCCGGCATCTTTTTTGAATAATAATGCTTCGGATAATGTTACATTAAAGGGAGGTAAGTTAAAATCGAATATTCCTGTGAGACAGGACATATTGGAAAAGAAGGAATATTTACCCTTGTTTGTTAACTTTTCTACATCGCTTCTTTTTTTCTCTCCTGTAGCAAAGAAAATATCCTCATGTGCCCAGACCGTTCCTCCTCCATGACCAACATATTGGACAACTAAATTCCCTTCTGATAATTTTTCTATTACGGACTCTTTTGCTTTCGAACTCTTTTTTCTTTTTATACCTGCATTGAGTAGTCTTGGATTATCCTCAACAGGATAATCTGAAATGGACATTTCTCTTCTGATGAAATTCTCAGGAATATAACTACTTAATTTTTCTCCATTTCCTTCAAATGTATTATCTTCTACGACGAGTGTTCTTTCTTTCCATATTCCAAAATTAGTATTAGCCTCATACTCTTCGATTTTATCGATATAATTATCTAAATCTTCTTCATTTTCAACAGGAACTCTCCCCACAATCATATCTGGATAATCCGATTCGCCATCAACATCTACAAACCAATCATCATCAGCATTCTCTTGTCGTTTTATACCTTTCGAATACGATGGGATATAGCAGAATACACCTGTATTAAGT
>CAZYWQ010000316.1:0-4233 GCA_964651675.1 uncultured Candidatus Sumerlaeota bacterium
GCTATCCATCCGCATCGTTTTATTAGGACCTGACGCATCAGAGTATACTTCAGAAAACTCTTCAACCCTCTTCAATCTATCGCTCGCATCCTTATAATAATAATCAATTGCCAATATCTTATTAAAAGTATCTTTTGCTTCCTGAAATCTGCTTGCAAACTCGTATGTACAAGCCAATCCATAATAAATATCCAAATTATTCTTGCTAACTTTTTGTTCTTTTCCAAGGCACTCGAAGTATCTATCAATTGCAATATCAAACAACTTCTTCTGCAAAAAACACTCAGCCAAATTTTTCAAAGATTCTCGTTTATACTGCTCATCATCGACCAATTGCTGAAACATTTTGATAGCATCATCTACCCTATCCGTATACAAATAAAGCTTTCCCAATTCAAAAAGAATATCCGTATCAGTGCTATGATCAGCAAAATATCTCTCAAGATTAGATAGCGCCTGTTCGGTCTGATTTGCTTTATTATAAAGGATTCCGGCTCGTTTATAATCCTCTTCACGCTCAAAAAAATCAGCAGCTAAAATCACATCTCCCAACTTCTCATATAACTCCGCCGCTTTTAAATAATTATTTGCCTTCCCATAACATTTCGCTGCCAGAGAAAACTCCTCTATCTCTTCATAAAGATTTGCTGCACTATCATACCGCCCTACCACCTCATAATGTCTTGCCGCCGTAATAATATCACCAGTAAGATGCATCGTGTGAGCAGCACTTTCATAATCCCCTATTTCCTTGAAAAGCTCATAAGCCTTTGGATAATCCTTTATATTCCTATATATCTCAGCTGCCTCTTTTAATGCTCCAGCTTTGATAAAGCATTCTGCCGCCTTTGTCTTACAATCCGATAATATAAACCCTAAAAGAGTTCTATTACTCAAAGAAAAATAAATCGTTTCATTGCTAACATCCACAAAACCAGTCAATATTTTCTCATCAAACTTCTTTAAAAAATTACAGTCGCCAATGTTACTTAGAAGAGAAATATAATTATCCTCAGCAACCACAATCATATCTGACTGCGGTACAAAACCAATAAATCGATAGATGCGTTTATGAGGATAATCCCAAATTTTATTAAGATTCTCATCAAACATCGATAGTTTATTATCACCCATTGCCGCAACAATATGTTTACTATCAGGACTCAGTTTAATTTTATATATTCGCTCTGACAATTGAAGCTTATTTTTCAAATCACCCTCAAGACTATAAACAAATATTCCTCCTCCTAATGTGCCAATAACGCAGATACCATTATTGGTCGATATATCCACAGTCCAGGCTTTAAAATCAATCCGCTTCTCCCACTTTATTCCACCTTCAAGACTAAAACACATAACATCATCCGATACCGTAACAATTAGACCCGAATTATCGGGCAAAAATGCAATTCCCTTAACAGGAGCCTCAAATTTCTTCTCCCACAACAACTCTTTCTCGTCATTTATCAAATAAAGCATATGATCATCGGTTCCCACTCCTATAATCTTCCCATCACTCGTGATAGCAACACATACCGGATAGCCTTCTCCGCTAATCTTAAATTGCCATTTCGACTCGAATGTATCAGATGCATACATTAACTCTCGGCTCATCAATCCAAGTGCAGCAAACTTTGCATCCTTCGCAACAGCACCACAAATCACACTCGAACTGACTCCAAAAGAATCGATCTCCTTTAATACCATTAACTTATCATAAATTTTCGCTGCACAAATCTGTGTCTCTGGATCCTTTTCGAATGTCTCCGCTGCTAAATGTAACTTACCTCCTTTTTCATATATCTCACCCATCTTTCTGTAATTTCTCGCTAATTCATACAGTTCAAATGCCTTCCCCAACTTATTCATAGACTCATAAATCTCAGCAGCCTTGTTATACTCATCAATATCCTCATACAATCTTGCTGCGATTGCCAAATCACCTTTTTCCTTACATTCATCAGCAGATTTCTCCACATTCCCCATTTTTTTATAAGCATAAATTACTTCTTCCACATTCCCCATTTCCTTAAACATCTCAATTGCCTTAGTATACTCACCCACTTCCAGATATAAACCTGCTGCTTGAGATTTTTTTCCCAAACCTTCATATATTTGCGCAGCCTGAAGTTTCATCTGATTGTCTAAATAAATCTGAAGCGCTCCCTCATTATCCCCTTCTTTTAATAACGCCTTTGCTGCATCATCAGGATGTTCACTTTTCAAAAAATATTCCGCAGCAAGCTTGTTATCATCGATTTCTAAGGCTGACTGACCTGCTTTAAAATAACTCTCTGACTTCAAGTAATTCTTAATGGCTGATAAAAAATCACTTGATTCAAAATAGATGTCGCCAATACTCTCATAATCACCGCTCAATCGATACCACTTTATAGCTTTTCTTTTATTTCCTTTTTCAGCAAGCGACTGAGCCCTTTTCTTAAAAAATGTTTTAAAAAATTGCCCCATTTTATGACTCTCTATTCATATAAATTTTACTGAAAAATCCAACCACATATAAGTATTTACTCTTCCTCTTCCATCCAGGTTTTGATGTCTGTTTTAGTCAAATTCATAGAGGCAAAAGATTCTTTTTCATTATAAGACAACAAACTCATTACCTCATCCAGAGTCGTAGCACCTTGAAGCGATTTAATGAATCCAGCCTGTCTGAGAGACAGATAATTCCCAGAATTATACGCTATTTTACGAATCACCGATGCATTATTATTTTCTAAAAATGCACTCCTTATTTCATCATTAATCGCCAATAATTCAAAAACTCCCGTCCTACCAAAGAAACCTGTATAGTTACAATTTACACATCCCTTCCCATGATAAAAATCACAAAAATCAGGATCGATATCTTTCAACTTAAATTCCTTTATCAATTCCTTCGAAGGAATATAAGGTTCTTTACAATTGCGACATATCCTCCGAACAAGCCTTTGTGACAAAACTGCTATACCAGTACTTGATAACAGATATGTCCTCAATCCCAACTCCATCAATCTTAATATAGCTCCGATGGAATCATCGGTGTGGATTGTAGAAAAGACTTTATGACCTGATAAAGCAGCCTGAACTCCACCTAAAGCTGTAATTCCATTATTAATTTCTCCCAGAACCATAACATCAGGGTCTTGATGCATCATCGACTTCATTCTATTGTTCATCTGTTTTTCCGTAGCATCTTTAATCTGACATTGTGAAATCCCCTCTATGCTGTACTCAACAGGGTCTTCGACTGTAACTATCTTAACATCCGCTTTATTCAGATAATTTAAACAGGCATATAGCGAGGTTGTTTTGCCTGATCCTGTTGGACCGGCAAACATAATCAAACCGGATGGAGCATCGAGGATTTTCGTTAATGTAGTCAGAACTTTCGGCAGCATTCCAAGGTCTTCAAGGTCTCTCAACCCTATCTCTTTCGTCAAAATCCTTATCGTAACTGCTTCTCCGAGTACGGTAGGATAGATCGCCACTCTCAAGTCAATGTCCTTATTAGCTAAAGTAACATATATATGTCCTTCAACAGTCTCTCTCGAATCAGCAATATCAACTTTTGCAAGAACCTTGATTCTTCTTAAAAGAGAATCCGATATGTTTTTTGGTAAATCAGTTTTGTAAATGAGTTTTCCGTCTATTCTATACCTTACTCTCAACCTATCGTATAATGGCTCGATATGAATATCACTTGCTCTTTCCGCAATTCCACTACAAAGAACATAATCAACAATATTTATAATCTGACTGCTTGAAGAATCAGCAGAAACTACATGGTCAAGTTTATACCTTTGAAAAGTTGTATCTCTTGTTTGATCGACAACTGGTGCAAATCCTTTTGAAAAAAGAGAGCGTTCCTCCATAATCTCTCTTAAAACCCTTTTTAAGAAAGTTTTGGGTGCTATTGCCAATTCGTACTTATCAGCAAATAATTTTTTGAGCATCGATAACAACGCATTATCAAGAGGATTATGCACTATAACAGTTACAATATCCTCATTTTTCCAGAGAGGTAGCGCCATATGTTGTCGTAAGAAATCTTCAGGAAAAAGTTGAAGCAGCTTTTTATCGACCAGCCTTTTATCAGGAACAATGTAAGGAAAATCGAACTGCTGGCTTAAAGCCATTGCAAATTGTTCTTCAGAGATAACATTACTCTCGATAAGTATTTCACCGAGTAATTTCTTACTGACCTTTTGTGAATCAAGTGCTTCTGTTAGTTCG
>CAZYWQ010000317.1:0-4213 GCA_964651675.1 uncultured Candidatus Sumerlaeota bacterium
CCTGATAAGGATGATGATTATTGTGATATTGAATATGATCCGAGTAACGGAACTGATAGTGATGGTGATATTTTTCGAACACATTATCCTAAAGGAGAACCAGGATCTATTAATAAAGCATCAGAGCGTGCTACACCATTCGAAGATGAACAGATTGCTCTTGCTGATGAGAACAATGGTATTAAAGAGTATATGCTTGCAGGGAAAAAAGCTGAGTTTGATTATGAGGTTTTACAAAAGACAAAGGATATTTTAAGAAATGGTTGGAAGGGTGATTTAAGAGATGTGACTGAGCAGATTAATAAGAATCAGGAAGTAATTGATCTTATTCATAAAGGCTCTCAAAAACCTTATGCTAAAGCGGTTGTAGATAATAACCTAATAGATCACGCAACACTTATTCCTAATTTTTTAAGTATACAAGTCCTATCAAAATTAATAATTTCTCAAGGGAAGAAGTTTGAGAGTGAAGGCAGGGTTAAGGAAGCTATTCAGAACTATATTGATGTAGCCAAATACGGTAAAAGTGTGGGGAATGTTGTATTAATTGGTAAACTGATAAATATTTCTGTTGAAACGATGAGCTATAAAGCCTTAGTGAGTGCTCTGATTGAGCATAATTTTGAGGAATCGTATCTCGTTAATCTGAAAAAAGAGTTGAAGGATTTGGAGAAGAGGACGGTTCCTATAACAGAACCATTCTGGCAGGAGCATCTTTGCTTTGTTCACACGATAGAAAAGCAGGCTCGTGGTGAAACAGATGCTATCGACGGAACATCAAGTCTGTATTTAAGACTGAATAAAGACAGGATTATTGAGAATAATACTAAACTCTGGACACAAATGATTGAGAATTTGAAGAAGCCGTATCCAGAGATGAGGAAGTTCAATCCGCAACCGATGATTGAAGAGATGGATCCTCTGAATCGCATAGCAATTCCTAATTTTCTTGAAGCTGGAACAAGGAATTATGTTTGTGAAAGTTGGGAAAGGGCAGTGCAAGTTATCATTGATTTAAAATTGAATAAAATTAGAAATGAAACCTATCCTATTTCTTTGGGCGATATCAGAAGCAATACTCCAGATCTTCCTTTTGATCCATTTTCTAACTCGGAGTTTGTATATTTACCTGCTAAGAATTCTTTTATTTTGTATAGCGTTGGTCCGGATACAACGGATGAAAAGGGTATGATTGTCTACGACCCAACGAATGGTACGACAAGTACAGGCGATATAATTTTTAAGAAGTAATGCTGTTTACTCGATGACAATTCAGGCAAACAGTAGGGACAGGATATTGAAAAGGACAGAACGATGTTCTGTCCCTACAAAGAAATTTATATCGGGAGCTACTGAATGTTTTTATAGATTTAAGTAGAAGCTCAATATCAGTGTAAAACCTTTCTTGTGCTGTTGGGGGAAGAAATTCCCCCTTCTTTTTTTCTCCTTTGTTTGTTATATTTTATGATTGTTTAAGAACCATTAAAAAAAACGAGATTACCACACTCACTTCGTTCGTTCGCAATGACACATTAGAAGCCAGTGTGGTATCATTGCGAACCGTTTTATCGTGTGGCAATCTCTCATTTTGGAGTTTTTAAAAACACACTATATTTAATCTTCGTTTTGCCAATTTCAATTTCGTCTTTGTCTGATAGTAATTTTTCTTCGCACTCTTTTCCGTTTATATACATCTTGTTTGTTTTGCTAATGTTTATAGCCTTGTAGCCTTTTATGGTTTTTTTGAGTAGGAGATGGACTTTTGATATATAGGGATCAGGAATGAATATATTACATTTGTTTTCTCTCCCAATAATAATCTCATCATCTTCTAATTCATAGGTTTTGATTTCATTTTCGTTTTCGAACAGAGTTAGTTTAAATTTATTCTCTTTTGGATCATTGTTTTTTTCATCAACGGATTTCATTAGCGCAGTTCTTCTGAAGAGACCACCTGCCATTTGTCGTGCTGAAAAGATTCCTCTCGATTTTAGCACATACGCCATCAGGATGGTGAAGGTGAATGCGCTTATCAGGATTGCTAAGAAGATGTTTATCTCTATGAGTGTGTTGAATATGCCGTGAAGTAATGATGATATGATTAATCCGATGAAAAATAATTTTAGCCATTTGTTTTTTTCGATTTTTGCCAGTCCGATGAAATATCCGAATATGCCTGTGAAACAGATGTGGACAAAGGTTAACGATGCTAACCTGATTATATTGTTTATCACTGGTAGGATTGGACTGCTCTGATTTAATTGTGCCATTTCGATTGTGTTGTAGACATAATAAACATTTTCTGCGGCTGCATAACCAATTCCACTCATCATTCCGTAAACTAATCCGTCCAGAGGCTTGTTGATTTTTTTGATAATTGTTGCTAATAATAGAATAGGGATGATTTTTATGAATTCTTCTCTTATTCCCACTATGAATATATGTCCGATTAATTTTAAAAAGAAGAGATTACTTGTTATAAGCTTTTCTGTAATATCAGGAATGATTCCAATCAAAAGTTTCAGAATTCCAAAACCGATGAAGCAGGTGAAAAGAAAGACAAGAATGCTTAGCGATGCACTTTGGTCTTTGTCGCTGAATATTCTGTAGAGTAGTGCTGCCCATAGAAGAGAAGCATAGATGACTGTTCCGTAAAGGACAATGTTAACATTTCCAAAATAGAATATAATCAGGGGAATCATCGAGATTGAGAGGAGAAACCAGTAGACTTTGCTTTTGAACAATTCGCTTTTTGAGATGATTTCCACAGGCAGAATCTCGTCTATTGTGTTGAAGGATGTCTTATCGGTCGAGGATTCAACTTCGTCCTGCAAGATGAGTCCTACGGTGCCATCATCAACGACTCTTCCACAATTGGGACACCGAACATCTTTTTTATTTAATTGAAATCCACATATTAAACAGTGCATTTTTTACCGTGCTTAGAATTAATCATTTTCTCTTTTTGACGCCTAATTGAGCATAATTATGCAAAATAATAAACATATTTTTAATTAATTATTTTCTTTGTTGCAATAATTAATGGAATAGAGACTTGACAATCTTGCCACTTCGACTAAAATCTGACTTTAAGATATACGATGAATAGTAATTGCTTTGCGGATGTAGAAGTAAGGTTTGAATATTATCCATAAGTCAAGTGTCTTTAGTGTTTACTAAGACAGTTGATGTTTCAAATCTTTGAATCGGAGATAAATTGGTTTAAAAATCATTTATGTTTCTTTGCTCTGAATTTTATCATTTCTAAGAAGCCTTGACTATAGGGGAAACATCGGGATTCGCTTTGAAATAAGTCGCAGGGGAAATCATCACAGTCTCTTGGACAATAGGCAATCTGTTTTGTAACAGCACAGGCAAGTATTTTGCACACATCTCCTAAGATTTCTTTTTGTCGTTTTAATTTGGCATTTGCCCTCTGGTCAGTTCCAGAAAAACAATGGCACTTTTCCAATTTGTACATCTTGCAAACGGAACAACTAATCCCGCAAGCTGAGGTTTCGGTTTCTGTGTTCATAAAATTACCTTTCTTTGATGAGAATTAATATATCAAAATAAATCATCCTTTTACAGAACCTAATCTTAGACCTTGAACGAAATATTTCTGGAATGAGAAGAATATAATAATCATTGGTAGGGCGCTTAATGAAGCACCTGCCATTAAAAGTCCATATTCGATTGACCATTTGTTTTGCAATGTGGATAATCCGACCTGAAGTGTTTTCATCTCGACTTCTGTTGTGACAACAAGGGGCCAGAGGAAATCGTTCCATTGTGCCATAAAGGTGAATATTGCCAGTACGGCTAATGCAGGTTTGGAAAGAGGCAGAACGATTCTTAGGAATAGTCCTAATTCGGAACAGCCATCGATTTTCCCCGCATCTAACATCTCGGATGACATCGATGTTATGTATTGTTTCATTAGAAATATCCCGAAGGCAGTTGATAAAAATGGCAAACATAAGCCTGCATAGGTATTGAGTAATCCCATTCTTGATATTATCTGATAAAGGGGAATGAGTGTGACTTGACCGGGAATCATCATACTCGAGATGATTGCCCAGAATATGAGTTTGTCACCAATGAATCTTTTTTTGGCGAAGGCGTATCCAGAAGCACAACATAAAAACATATTCGAAATCGTGACCACAGACGCAACGATAAGACTGTTGAGAACCCATCGCCACCAGTGAGG
>CAZYWQ010000318.1:0-4212 GCA_964651675.1 uncultured Candidatus Sumerlaeota bacterium
GTTTTCAATCGTTCAAGTTGGAAGTATAAACACCGGGCGTACCGTTATGTTTTATTGGATACAGGTCATATCCTGACTAATTTTGTACTGAGTTCTGCGACGATAGGCTTTAGAACGAATCTGTCAGGGGATTTTATCGATGATGAAGTCAATAAGTTGTTGAAATTAAATGATTATGAAGAAGCAGTAGTCGCAATCGCTTCATTAGGTGTGAATAAGATTGGGGATGAAAAATCCCTTCATCCGTATAGTTTTAGAATAATTAATGAAGAACAGGAATCGAATTTTCGAAATCTCATTGAGGAAATACATAGCTTATCTAAAATTTATGATAAGAAATATGAATTTGGTGAGTTGGTTACGATTGATTTGCCGAAGTATATGAAGAGAAAAGATGAAAAAAATAATACTATTCAATTACCTAATGAAAATGTTAAAAATATTTCTTTAGATAAATTAATCGCATCAAGAAGGTCGCGGAGAAATTATATTCAAAAGCCTGTTCCGAAAGATACGATTAATCATATTATAAAAAATTCGTTTGGATTGTATAATCGGAGATTCTCAAATAACTTTTCTTTCTTTAGTCTTGATGAATCGTTGAGTTTCTATACTATTGTTAATAATGTTACAGGATTGGAAAAGGGAGTATATAAATATGATTCAAAATCGGATGAGTTGAACTTAATAAAAAAGGGAGATTTTAGTGGTGAAGCATCTTCTGCGACTTTATGGCAGGATATGTCATCATTTGCGAATGTAATATTCTTAATGGCAATTAATATTAGAAGTGCGACAAGTACTTATGGTAATAGAGGTTATCGATATACGTGTTTAGATTCTGGAATAATCGGAGAACTTATCTATTTATGTGGTGAGGAATTGGGATTTGGTGTTTGCGGAATCGGAGCTTTTTTTGATGATCAATGCAATAACATTATCGGTGTTGATGGTGTTAATGAGTCGACATTTTATTTATTGGCTTTGGGAGCATTGAATGGATAATTAATAGTTTATAGATATTGGTTGTTAACATTTTTTTGGTGGAGAAATGGGAGCAAAAGGTTCGGAAATAGTTGGTTCAAAAATTCTTGATAAGATAATAGATAATTATCCTGAGGGGATTTTTGTAATCGATAAGAAAATGCACATACAATTGTTTAATAAAGTATGCGAAAAAATTTTGTGCCAAGATAGGGAAAAAGTTATAAAGGGAAAAGTCACTTGTGATGTAGTGTTTAAGTGCTGTACGGAAGATGGGAAGAAATATCCTAAGAAATTCTGTCCTGGTTTAAGTGTATTCAAGGGGAGAAAACCGGTTGCGCTAAAAGAAATGGTTTTTAAAACAGCAGAGAATAAGATGAAATATGCTTTGCTGTCTTATTATCCGATTTACTTGAATAATGATGTAAAGTATGTCGTGGGGATTATTAAGGATATAAGTGA
The DNA here is from genome assembly GCA_964651675.1 of uncultured Candidatus Sumerlaeota bacterium. Taxonomy (GTDB): domain Bacteria; phylum Sumerlaeota; class CAZYWQ01; order CAZYWQ01; family CAZYWQ01; genus CAZYWQ01. The sequence goes on from CAZYWQ010000318.1 coordinate 1,447, forward strand.
GAAGAAGTCTATGGAAAGCGAGTTAATGTTAAGTAAGAAATTAGCTTCGTTAGGTGAAATTGTTACGGAGATTGTTCACGATATTAAGAATTTGCTCGGTATTATTGTATCAGCTTCGGAAATTATTACAAACGAAACTCGTCCTCAACCTCAAAAGAGAAAAGCAGCAGAATTGATTAAGGATGAGGTGAGAAGATTAGATAAACGCATAAGATCATTTTTAATGTTTGCAAAACCAAAACCTCTATTTCGAGAGAATACCGACATCAACATTTTAATAGAAAAAGTGGTTGCTTCTTATTATACAACAGCCAGTGAATCTTTTAAGATTTCTTCTAATCTTGCGCCTAATCTCCCTTCTTTATTTGTGGATTCAGACCAGTTACAACAGGTATTTCTTGATCTTATTGTAAATGCCGAGAATGCCACAAATAAATCGGGAGAGTTGGTGATTTCAACATTTCAAAAAGCAGGATTTTTCTATATCTCATTTCAGGATAATGGCGAAGGGATTGATAGGGAGAATTTTGATAAAATATTCGAACCTTTTTTCTCGACAAAATCGGATGGAACTGGTCTCGGTTTGGCGATTGTTAAGAATATTCTTGATGCACATAAGGGATTTATTTCGGTGGAGAGTGAGAAGAATAAAGGATCGACTTTTACGATTAAGTTACCTCTTGATAGTGCATAATTAAGATTGAGAGAAGATGATGAATCATAGAATCCTTATAGCTGAAGATGAGGAAAGACTCAGAAAAGTATTGGCGATGCTTTTGAGTAATATGGGTTATAAGCTTCAATTGGCAAAAGATGGAATTGAGGCATTAGAGTTTTTCCAGAATAATCAGTATGATGTAGTCGTTACAGATTTGAAAATGCCAAGAATGGGTGGTTATGAACTCTTACAGAAAATAAAAGAGATCAACAATGCTATTCCTGTTATCATTATCACTGCGTATGGTACCATAGAATCAGCAGTTGATGCGATGAAGATCGGTGCTATTGATTATATTACTAAACCATTTGAAGAAGCAAAGATAAAACTTTCCATCGAGAAAGCTCTCGAAATCAGAAAAATATTGAATGAAAATAAAGTCTTAAAGAAACAAATAGCTCAGCAATATAACTTTGATATTATTATTGCGGAATCGAAGGGGATGAAGAAGGTTATTGAGTTTGCGAAAGAAGTGTCGCATTCTAATTCAACTGTTTTGATATTGGGAGAAAGTGGAACAGGTAAAGAGTTATTGACGAGAGCAATCCATATGAATAGTCCCAGGGCTTCTGGACCTTTTGTACCATTGAATTGTGCTGCTATTCCTGATACACTCCTTGAAAGCGAACTTTTCGGTTACGAGAAAGGTTCTTTTACGGGAGCTGTCGATAGGAAGATCGGTAAATTCGAACTTGCTACAAACGGAACATTATTTCTTGATGAGATTGCGGAGATGAGTATTCCACTTCAGGCAAAAATCCTTCGAGCTGTTGAAGAAAAAGAGTTCGAAAGGATTGGTGGTTTGAAACCAATCAGAAGCGATATACGGCTTATTGCTGCTACGAATAAAAATCTGATAAAGCTTGTAAGTGAGAATAAGTTTAGAGAAGATTTATATTATCGAATAAGTGTTTTTCCAATATTAATCCCTCCTTTAAGAGAAAGAAAAAAAGATATTATTCCACTTTCCAAGTATTTTCTTGAGAAATATTGCAATGAGATGGGAAAGCAAATACCAAGCATTTCAAAAAAAGCTGAAGAGTTTTTATTAAATCAAAAATGGGAAGGTAATGTGAGGGAATTGCAGAATATAATTGAGCGTGCAGTAATACTTCTTAAAGGTGATGTTCTAACTCCTGAGCTACTTACGAGAGATATTTATGATGAGTTTCATCGAATGAATTCGGGAGGATCAAATAAAGGGAATTTGCCGTTTCTTAAAGATGATTTTTCTTTGGATGAACATGAGAAAGACCTTATTCTAAATGCATTGGAAAAAAGTAATTACAATAAGACAAAAGCCGCAAAACTTTTAGGCATCTCCCGAGCCACTTTACGCTATAGACTTATTAAGTATGGTATTAGTGAACAATAGTTATTGCCGAGTATAGTCCTGTTAATAATTTTTAAAAATTAATGAAATTTTAACATTTCCTTTATTCCCAAGTAACAATTACCATTTACAAATTCCTTAAAAAAATAAACCAATCTAAAATGAATATTGTTAAAGTGAAATATAAATCCCTTTCAAAGACCCTTCTCTTTTATCTCCCAATTAGCCCTGGACAAGCGATTGGATGGAAATCATCTAGTCGCTTGCCTCTTTTTTAATTCCATCTCTTAGAGCAATGACAGATACTAATTTCAATCTTAGCTATACTATCTTGATTAAGCACTATTTCAAAAAATTGCTTTAGGCAAAGATAGACTATGAATTGTGTGTAAGAAATTGTGAGAATTAACGGAAAGTTAACAATAAATTAACATTTGTTAAACAAAATTCGATTAGAAGTATCTATTCAATTTAATAAACAAATTTTAATTGTATTAAATTTGCTTTTTCAATATGTGGAGGTTAATATGAAAAAATATTATTATGTATTTATTTTGCTTGTCTTTATCTTAATTTTTGCATCATCAACTTTTGCACAAGAGACGGAATTAATCGGTGCAGGCGCAACTTTTCCCTATCCATTATATTCCAAGATGTTTGATGTCTATCACAAGGAATATGGTGTGAAGGTTAACTATCAGGCAATAGGTTCAGG
>CAZYWQ010000319.1:0-3641 GCA_964651675.1 uncultured Candidatus Sumerlaeota bacterium
CCACATTTCTGTTAATGTTACTTTCAACCAAATTATTATGTATGACCTGCTGAATCATATAGCCCATTCCACCTTCTGTATCGGAGACACAGATATCGATGGGAAGTGTATATAGAAATTTACTTGAGAGTTCACTTCTCAGGATGACATTACCCACTTGAGGACCATTGCCGTGGGTCAAAATCAGGTTGATATTTTTTAGCTTTATGAGGTTAACAATTTCTTGAGCTGCTTCTTTTGTGTGAACAAACTGCTGTTGGATATTCCCTTCTTCGCCCTTAATAGAAATGGCATTACCGCCTAATGCAATTAAAGTGAGTTCTTTTTCCATAACATCTTTTCCTGTCTTTTAATAAGCTGTTTGGGGATTTGAAAATGGAGAGTCTATATTTTTGGACAAAACCATTACACAAGCAGATAAGATTGGTGTCAGCATACTTTGTGAAATGGATTCTTTATTCTTTTATTAATTCCATTTTTTCGCTTGGAATAGGTTCACCCAAAACAGTTTCATAAGGAGTTGGTTTTCTCAGGCGTCCGATAACCTTTGTTGTACCTCTGTTATCGTTTCCGGACTTGTCTTTGATATAGTCAGCGACATCTTCGAGGACTCGCTCTTCTTTTAGTTTGAGCCAATTAAGCATATTGTTTCTTCTTAATTCACGTTTGATAAGATTGTTTTGAAATTTTGCGTCCTGATCGTTCATTGCAAGGTCAAGGCGATCTCGTTGTTTTAGGACATCTTGATAGAATGTGTTGATGGCATTTTGTCCATCTCTCCAGTTTGCGACGATGTCAAATTGCGCTTCAAGCGGTTCGTAGAAAAGTCTTGTTTCGATATATTTTTCCCAAGTTTGTTCAAGGTCGTAGAAAAGATAAATGTTAATTCTGTCAGCTATTGTTAAATTTTGGTCTAATATTGGCAGAGAGATGGCTCCAGACTCATTCTGGGGTCTTGGCAATCCTCCAGGTCTGGTTGGAGTTTCCGATTCTTCTTCACTCAAACCGTAGGTTCCCTCGAGAATCGATCGGATTTCTGCCTTTTTCTTTTCATATAGTTCATACACTACTTCTGGCTCCATATATTCATAATTGTAATAGGCACCTTCATAAGTTGGTGTCTCGACTTCTTTATAAATTGCACGAAACTCGTTTGGCACATCTGTTAGGGGAACAGGCACATTTTGTGCATTAACAAAAAGACAAACAAAAAGGAATATAATTATAGATATTACTATCTTTACTTGCATAAAGTCCTCCTGATATACTCCTTCACAATTTATTATATCAATTTGATAATACTATCGACTAAATAAAGCTGTCAAATAAATTATATCACGGGAAATAGGTTTTTCAATTTTTTAGTAGCAATTTAGAATATGGAGAATTATACATAATTGTTTTGATACTTTGTATGAGGGGGAAAATGATGCGAGTTCTAAGAAATTGTGTTCTGATTGTTTTTAGTATTTACTTTTTTTCTTGTTCATATATTGATGTAGATGGGGTAGATGCTGATAATAAGCCAAAGGAGGATTTTGATTTGAAGATTATTTCGAAGGCTGATTGGAACGCACTTGCGGTTGATACTTCTAAAATGAAAAAGCATAAGATTGAAGTAATCACAATCCATCACAGTGGAGTTATTTATGATGGGAAAATAGATTCTAAGACAAAAACTCTCGGGCTTCAAAAATATAGTCAAAATGATAGGAAATGGGCTGATGTTCCTTATCATTATATGATAGATCTTGATGGAAATATCATTGAGGGCAGAGATGAGGCTTATGCAGGCGACACAAATACTACTTATGATCCCACAGGACATTTTTTGATTAGTGTTATGGGTAATTATATGGTACAGAAGCTTAATGAGAAACAATATCAGGCACTGATTGATTTATGTGTCTATGCCTGTAAGAAATATAATGTCTCACCTGAAACGATTAAAGGGCATAAAGATTATTCTGATACACTTTGTCCTGGCGATGATATTTATAATAATTATCTTAAAAATGGCAAACTTGTAGAGGATGTCAAAAATAAGTTGAAAGAGTTGGACAAGAAGTAGTAGTCAGGGGAAGGGAAAAATATTTGACATATATCTTACTAAAACATATAAGTAATATTTTAGAAAATGAACATTAACTCAAATGACAGAGAATTTTTTATGAAAGTATTTTCCATTGGCAAAACAGATGTGGGATTAAAGCGTAATCATAATGAAGATAGTTTTTACAATTCTGATGATTACCAGATATACTTAGTAGCAGACGGTATGGGTGGGCATGCGGCTGGTGAGGTTGCCAGTAAAACGGCTATCGAATATATTGTCGATTTTATAGTAAAAAGTAAGTTCGATAGCGACATCACCTGGCCCTTTGGTGTAGTAAAAGCATTAAGTAAGATCGAAAATAAAATCCTAACGGGTTTTAAACTCGCCAATAAAGTCATTTACGAACTTTCAAACGACCATTCTGATTATACAGGTATGGGCACTACAATGGTCGGGCTTTTCATTAATAACAATATTGCAACGGTTGCACATGTTGGTGATAGTCGCGCTTATCTGATCCGTAAAAATGAAATTACTCAGTTGACTAATGACCATTCCTGGGTGAATGAACAATTGAGGAAAAATATCATAACTCAGGAAGAGGCAAAAAATCACAAATGGAAAAATGTTATTACAAGGGCGTTGGGAAACAAACTTGAGATTGATGTGGATTTTTACTCCGAACCCATTATGCCTAATGATATCTATCTGTTATGTTCCGATGGTTTGTCGGGGATGCTGACAAACGAAGAGATTAAGAAAGCTGTTCTTAAGAATCAGGATGACTTGCTCAGATGCTGTGACGATCTTATTTATGAGGCAAACAAATCCGGCGGAATCGATAATATCACTACGGTCATTGTTAAATGCGTTGAGGAAACAGAGGAAAAGGAAAAGAAAGAGAAAAAAAAGTCTAAGTAAACTCCTCAGATTTGTCTTTTATCGTAATCGCTCGGTTTCTACCTCCTTGACGACCATAAATATTTTTAATGTAATACCTTGCTCTGTAGGGAACAGTCGCGGCTGTTCCCTACAACTATATATGATAGTAAAAGGATAGCACTAAATTGAAACAATTGTGTTCATTGAGACTTTTAAAATGTCTTTCTTTATTCATTTTGTCATTTTGTGTGGTTCTGTATATTGTTGCGGTAGAGGATTCGTCAAATGCAGGCAATTCGGTGAAAGAAAATAGGGCCATCGAAATCCTTAAACTCCTTGAAAAGGAACAGGAAAAGATTGAAACGCTCGAAGTTGAATTTTTTCAGATAAAAACATCTGGTTTGATGCTTGAGGATATATTTTCCGAGGCAACTTTTTATTTTAAGGATCCCGATAAATTTAGATGTGAGTATCTTCCGCCCGATGAGAGTGTCAATCTTATCAATGAAAATGTGGCATATATCTATACGCCAGAAATAAATCAGGTGGAAAAGTATGAACTGACAAGTGAAACCGAAGTTAAAAAACTTATGAGTCAGATTCTTATTGGATTTGGAGGTTCTGTTGAAAAATTGTTTCAAGAATTTGACATAAATTCCTTCGATGTCGATTATAAGACTGATTTCAATCCGACTTCTACATA
>CAZYWQ010000319.1:3651-4191 GCA_964651675.1 uncultured Candidatus Sumerlaeota bacterium
ACATACTCTAAAACAAGAGATTCTGATGAGGTTATCGAGGGAGAAGATCCTAAATATACAAAGGCAAGAAATAATATTATTGAAAAGATTAAAGCGCTAAAACCCGATAAAAATAGTGCTTCGGTAGAAGGAATTTTGCTTAAATCAAAACAGGAAATTGAAAATCCAATCTTTCAGGAAATTAAACTCTGGATTGACACAAAAAAATTGCAGCCAATAAAGATTTTCTTGAAAGAAAACGAAGATGATAGCGCTACAGTCTTTATTAAAACGATAAACAAAAACAAATCTATCGACGATTCTTTATTCCAGCCAAACTTCCCCAAAGATGCCGAAATAATCGAGCCTCAAATGGAATAAAATCCTTGTAAAAATCATATCTTTTCCACTATACAAGGTGTCGAGTTAATGTAAGCAATAAACAAATTCTTTCTAAAATCGATAATGAAGAAGGCAAAATGAATTTCGAGTGGTTTATTGGACTTCGATATCTAAGGTCAAGACGTGGTAAATCCCTGATTTCGATAGTGACTCTTATTT
>CAZYWQ010000320.1:0-4175 GCA_964651675.1 uncultured Candidatus Sumerlaeota bacterium
GGCTTTGTCTTCTACCTCAGCTAATGTCCTATATGCATTTCCTAAATTATTCTGTATCATAGCGTAGTCCATTGGAAGATCCTCTAATGTATAAACCTTAAGTGCTCCTCTCAATGCCTTTATAGCTTTTCTGCAATTATTAGTTTTGTTTTCTATCTCAGCTAATGTCTTATATGCATTTCCTAAATTATTCTGTGTCATAGCGTAGTCCATTGGGAAATCTTTTAATGTATAAATTCTAAGTGCTTCCTCGTATGCTCTTATAGCTAATCCTTCATAATTCGCTTTTTCTATGTGAACAATCCCAATATTATAAGCTTTATTCCCAAGTAGAAATAAGGCAACAGGGTTGTTAGAAAATATGGATAGCATTTCTTTAAATATAACAAAATTCGATGTCTCTTCATCTAATTTTATTATATCTTCAATATAAACTTCTTCAGTCTTTATTTTATCTTTTCTTAGGATTAAGAACTCTTTATCACATAAACTATTAATGGGATCATCCTGATCAAAGTTAGATTTTTTTAATCCATATTTTTGAGCAGATTTCTTTATCCAATCTAAAGGAAAACATTGGTCCTCTTCATAAATACCACATATATAAAGACATTTAATGCTTTTTAGAATGTTTTTCTCTATATTGCTACATTCATTATACCTTTTTTCCATCTCTTTCAGGGGCATAAAAATAGAACCGATATTTCCATCGAATTTGACATCTTCCCATTTCTTATTTATCTTGTTAGCTATTTTTTTACCAATGTCTTCAGTAATGTCTTTGCTTTGAATTATATTCTTGCCGAAAATCGATTCTAAAGTTAGTCCTTTTTCCAAGAATTTGCTTTCAACTGTTTTTAGTTCAAATCCGGATCTACAGGTTGCTATTACAACAAACTCATTTTCCTTAGCTGATTTGAACAAGTACTCAAAATTGTTCTTTTCTACAAATTTATGTAAATCATCGATAACAATGGCGCTTTGTTTTGATTTCTTTGGAAGTATAAAAGTACCAGGATCGATATCTATATGTCCGGAGATAGTAATGTCATAAGGGTCTTTCAAATTTTTTAGAGCATAGTGAATCATTCTTGTTTTACCACTTAAGGGTTTGCCAATAACGATTACATTACTTTTGTTTAACAAACATTTTTTAACTAATTCATCTTGAGGTATTCTGGTAAAGTATAATTCATCGTAAGGGCGAAATTCTCCTAATAAGTCTTTTGGACTAAGGAGTGAGGATTTTTTTGAGATGATTGAGTAATATCTTCTAAATCTTTCCTGCTTTGCTTTGGAGCTTCTTATTATTTCAAAAATTATGAATACAACAACACCTATTAATGGTACAATAATGCCTATCAATATTGTCTTAAGCATTTTTTTACCCCAGTATTATTTATTATTGAGGATAAATTTAGATATTTATTATTATAAAATATTATAATCTTCAATGAATTTATATAATTAATAATGGCTTTTTTAAAAGAGTTAAACTTGTTTATCTTGTAATGTGAAATACTTCAAAAATTTGTCCTTGTTGACATTATAGAGGGAATGTCACGATAATAGTTTGTTATGAGGATAGGAAAATGAAATATATCACATTAATTTTAGTAGTTGTTATTCTTTTTATGTTTGTATATTCAATATTGTTGGGAGAGAAAGATATGAAATATAATAAATTAACTTCTGAGGAAGAAAGAGTCATCATTCATAAGGGGACTGAGACGCCTTTTTCGGGGGAATATTATAAGCATAATGAAAAAGGAGTGTATGTCTGCAAGAGGTGTAATGCGCCTTTGTATCGTTCTGATGATAAATTTGATTCAGGCTGTGGTTGGCCCAGTTTTGATGATGAAATACCTGGTGCTGTGAAGCATATAAAGGATAAGGATGGTATTCGCACGGAAATTATCTGCAACAATTGTGGTGCACATCTCGGACATATCTTTCTTGGTGAGGGTTTTACTGATAAAGACACCCGACATTGCGTTAATTCCATCTCTCTTAAGTTCATACCTGCTGAGAAAGAGACAACAGAAAAGGCATATTTTGCAGGTGGTTGTTTTTGGGGAGTTGAGTATCATTTTCAGAAGGCAAAAGGTGTTGTATCAACTCGTGTCGGTTATATGGGTGGGAAAAAAGAGAAGCCTACATATAAGGAAGTGTGCAGTGGCACTACGGGATATATTGAGACGATGGAAGTTGTATTTGATAAGACTCAGACTTCGTTTGAAGAGTTGGCAAAGTTGTTTTTCGAAATTCACGATCCTACTCAGGTTAATCGTCAGGGACCTGATGTTGGTGAGCAATATCGTTCTGTTATCTTTTATTCGAATGATGAACAGAAGCAAACCTCTGAAAAACTGATTAAGATTTTACAAGAGAAAGGTTATAAGGTTGCGACACAGTTAGAACCAGCTCAGACTTTCTGGGAAGCTGAGGATTATCACCAGGACTATTATGAAAAGACTGGTCATCAACCGTATTGTCATATTTATACGAAGAGATTTGAATAATAATCGCTATTGATTCGCAATCTAATAAATAACATTCTTCAAATTCCTCTCCTTTATTATGAAATTTATTGACCATTGTATTTTGTGGAAGTATATAATATTACATCCTTTGCAATATAATAGCAGGTTATGTTGATTCGAAGTGCATAATGTGTACTTTGTAGGTGAAGAAACACAATAAATTGGTTTAACAGAGAAGTTATTGAATTTCATTATCAAATGGGAGGATAAGAGATGTTCAAAAAACTGCTCTGGAAATTAAAATCCCTTGCATATAATCGAGAATTATTTAATCCAACATCATTTGATGATCCAGTCGCAAAACAAACCTCCTGGTATCCTCTAAAAGGAGGTGGTACAAACATCTGTACTCACAGGTTAAAGCGGATTAGTGCTAATAGAGTAGAATTTCGTGCGGCATTAATTGCTATATTTTTCTATATGCTTTTTTTTGTTGTCGGTTCGGGTGTTATGATTGGTTCTTTGGTTTCTTTCTTTTCACGCTCATCATTTTCATTTAATGCTGAGATTATCATTCCGCTATTAATTGGTTTGGTTTTTGCTACCATAGGAGGTTGTATGCTTTATTTTGGGACGAGACCGATTGTTTTTGATAATGTTAGAGGTGTTTTTTGGAAAGGCAGAAAAGAACCAGGTGTGATTTTTGATAGGAGAAACCAAAAGAATTTCACCGGGCTTGAGGTTGTACATGCCCTTCAGATCATTTCTGAGTATTGTCGTGGAAACAAGAGTTCCTACTACAGTTATGAGTTGAATCTTGTTCTGAAAGATGGCAAGCGAATTAATGTTGTTGATCATGGAAGCATAAGAAAACTCCGCGAGGATGCCGAGATTCTTTCAAAATTTCTTGGTATACCCGTTTGGGACGCTACATAATAGTTTTGTTGTCTACCGAAAAGATTCTTCTTCCTCAATATGTATATTAAATTACTCATTAAAGGGAATTTCGCCCTTTCAGTCTATTTTAAACTTGAATTTAATTTGTTAGATAAGCAAAATCATTTGGATATTTGTTATTTTTATTCATAAAACTGATTAATAGGAGACAATTATGAATTCGAAGAAGAATGATGAAATCTGGTCTAATATTCGGAAAGAGGCTGAACAGTATGTTAAAGAAGAACCGATTTTAGCAAGTTTCCTATATATTACTATCCTCCGTCATAATTCCTTTGAGGAAGCATTGGCTTTTCATTTGTCGAGTAAACTAGGATGTTCACTTATAATGGATTCGCGACCTATGATGGAGTTGATTAAAGAAGCTTTGCGGGATGATCCTGAAATAGCGAAAGCATCTCGTACTGACATTAAGGCAGTTGTGGAAAGGGATCCGGCTTGTCCTGGTTATTCTATACCATTACTTTTCTTTAAAGGTTATCAGGCGATACAGGCGTATAGGATCGCTCATTGGCTCTGGAAGAAGGATCGCAAAGGATTAGCGTTATATTTACAGAATCGTATCTCGGAAGTATTTGGAGTCGATATTCATCCTGCTGCAAAGATTGGTAAGGGGATTCTTATGGATCATGCTACAGGAGTTGTAATTGGTGAAACGGCAGTTGTTGATGATGATGTATCGATCTTACATGGAGTCACATTAGGAGGAACAGGAAAAGAGAAAGGGGATCGTCA
>CAZYWQ010000321.1:0-2023 GCA_964651675.1 uncultured Candidatus Sumerlaeota bacterium
CTATAAGGCTGTCATCAGTCTTTATGATATTAAGACTGGATGTTGTTTTTCCAACAAAATGATGCTCCGATTTTATCCCGATACCTTCACCATAAAAATCGTCACAATGATTCGATAAAAACTTAATGTATTTATTCATTGTGCTGTTTGCGAATTTGAATTGTTTCACAAAATCAATTGCTTTTATAATGGCATTAATACCATTCCAGGGCAAACTACCATGCGCTGATTTACCAATTATCTCGATTTCGATTTTGTCATCATTATATTTATAATTGCATTTGAAATCTTTTGTCTTGTTTTTATGTTCATCAATCAACTTATTGATTTTTTGTTTGAAATCATCATTCTTGATTCTTCTATCGGTTAATTCTATTAAACAACTGCTTGGGACAATATTTGAGCGTGTTCCAGCGTTTAGTTTTATGCTTTCGAAATCATAATCTTGTTCAACCTGATTATTATTTAGGTTGGTCGAGAATTTCATATTAATCATACCTTTTTCGCCACTGATAATCGGAAATTCTGCATCTGGTACAAAGCTGAACATAGGCATTTGATTTGTTTCTTTATACTTCTGGATCTCACTCCAATCACCGACTTCTTCTGTGGTACCAATAATCATTCTGATTTTATTTTTAAGTTTGATTTTCAATGCACTCAACGCAATCATTCCATAGAAACAGCACATCAATGGACCTTTATTATCGAGTGTACCGCGACCATACAATTCATCTTCGACAATATCTCCACCGAATGCAGGATAGTCCCATTTATCATCTACTGGAACTACATCTATATGTAGTAATGCTCCGATTATATCCTTTCCATCTCCATAATCGACAATTCCCAGCGAATTATCCACATTTTGGAATTTTAAACTATACTGATTTGACCTCTCCTCAAGAAAAGCAAATGCCTTTTTAATTTCAGCAGGAAAGTCATAGCTGGTTTCTGTTCCACTGACGGTCTTAAACTGAATCAATCGAGATAAATCTTTAATTAAATCATCCCTATTTTTTTCAATGAAATCAAATAACTGATCTTTCAACAATGATGAATTTGGCATTTTCACTCCCAATAATTAATAAGTTTTACTTTAAAAATAAGTAAGATTTATTTACTAATCAATAGCGGTTAAGTTGTCAAATGTTATAATGAGGGAGAATCGAATAAGAGGTTAGCGTGGAAAATTCTATTGACAAGTAAAGAATGATAACTTTAGTAATTATTTGTTTTAAAAGATTAAAATAACAAGAACCACATAAATACCGATAATTATTATATACGAATTAAAATAACCAACCACAGTGGTGGGATGGCCGAGTGGTTTAAGGCGGCGGTCTTGAAAACCGTTGAGTGAAAGCTCCGTGGGTTCGAATCCTACTCCCACCGCCATTTTTTATTCTTCATTTCCTGATAAACTTCGATTCTTTTAAGCATTTTAAGACAAGTTGTGTAATCCAGGCTACAAAAAAACAAGCTTCACCAAAAAGAAATCAAATAAAACACTTGACTTAAGCATTCGTTTGTTTAAAACATTTGTTTGAATTTTTATATTTTATGAAGTTAATAGCGGTTTTTGTTGACCTCGATTTATCAATAAATCAGGTCAATAAAAGTTATTTGGGTATAATTAAATGTAAATAGTCAATTAGGAGATGATAAGATGCAAAAGGAACTTAAGGGGACAAAATTAGACTTAATTTTAGCAGCGGGTGAGATTTTCGCTAGTAAAGGGCTTAAAGGAGCAAGTATCAGGGCTATTGCTAAAAAGGCAAAGGTTAACATTGCTGCTATTAATTACCATTTTGGCAGTAAGGAAAATTTATACAAGGAAGTCTTAAACTATATTGTATGTAAAGAAGGAAAGATAAGAAAACTCGAGATGTCATCGCCAAATAAGCAAATAAAGAAAACAGAACATATAGAAGGGGTAATTTTTAAATGCGTATTGAGTAAGTTTAAAATTAATTTTGATCCTGAATTGCGTCATTGGAAACAGCAGATGCTTTTGTGAGTG
>CAZYWQ010000321.1:2033-4171 GCA_964651675.1 uncultured Candidatus Sumerlaeota bacterium
AACCAGAATTTTTAGAGATTATAGAACAGGTATTTGTTCCCGGATTAGAAAGTGTAAAATACTTTGCGATGTCTTGTGATGCTTTCTTAACCGAGAAAGATGCGTCAAAATGGGCATTGTCTTTGTTGGGGAATATGATTGTATATGAGCTTTTTCAAAAACCCATCGCAATGGTATTTGGTAAGGATTATCTCAATTATGATAATCTTCAGATTATTGCAAGATACATAGCTCATACATCGACAGCAACTCTATTTTTGAAAAACAATGAAAAGAAGGAGTCGAAATAATATGAAAAATAAAAGAAAACTTTTTATAATTGTGATCGTATTAGTTGCAGCAATAGGTGGTATTTTCTTCTATACGAAATCGTATAATAAAGCTGCTACTAAAAATGAAAATGTTGAATCTACCAAGAATAGTCTCTCGGTAAATATCACTCCGATAACAAAAAAAACATTCGAAAAACGGATTGTGGTGCAGGGAAATATCGAAGCAAAAATTTATGCAAATGTTACTGCTCGACTTGAGGGAACAATTGAAAACATTTTTGTAGACGAGGGAGACAAAGTCATTGCCAATAAGACAAAACTATTTCAGATTGATTCTCTAAAACTACAAAAGGCAGTAGACATCAAGAAACAGGCACTTGCAGTTGCCGAATGTTCTCTCAGGGAAAGTCAGGCAAATCTCGAACAGGTAGAAGCAGAGCTCGAAAAGGCTGAGACTGACCTAAAGCGTTATGATAAACTTTATAAAGATAATGTTATTTCAATCGATCTGTTAGAACAGCAGCAGACAAGATATAAACAGACTAAGGCTCAGAAAAAACATGCTGTTAGTTATGTGGATTTAACTAAAGAACAGAAAAAACAGGCTGAATTGGATTTAAAAATAGCTGAGAAGGATTTGAGTGATGCTCTTGCTATAGCACCAATCACGGGAAGAATTAGTCACAAATATAAAGAAATCGGAGAGATGGGAAATACCAATGACCCAATAGTACGAATTGATGATACTTCCATCATAGAAGTTTCGGCATTTTTACCAGCACAATATTATCCATCTATATATACTGATAAAACAGTTATGAAGGTTATGGTTTCAGATTTTAATCTTGAAGAGCAAATCATTTCGTATAAAAGCCCAACTATAGATTCCAAACTTCGCACCTTTGAGGTAAAATCAATTATAAAAAATCCACCAGATGAAGTTGCTCCGGGAGCAATAGCAGAAATTACTGTAATCGTTGAAAAACGCAAAGGCTTGGGAGTTCCTTCTGATGCTGTACAGAAGCGAAATAACAATGATGTCATATTCCTTGTTGAAAATGGAAAAGCAAAGATGGTTACGGTTGAGACAGGTCTTGAGACAGATGGATGGATCGAGTTGATAGGTGATCAAATAAATGAAGGAGCTAAAGTTGTTACGACGGGACAATATATGCTCGATGATGGAACACCTGTATCTGTTAGAAAAGAGGAGGGAGTATAATGTTTTTATCGAATGCTTCATTAAAACGACCAATTGCAATGAGCTGTTTGATTATTGCGTTGACATTGCTTGGTCTTAATGCACTAAGAAAAATGGGGCTTGAGTTGATGCCCAAGATAGATACTCCCTATATAACGATTGTTACTACTTATCCCGGTGCAACTCCTGAAGAGATTGAGATAGATGTTGCAAAAACTATTGAGGACGAAGTTGTCTCAATCGATGGTCTTAAACATGTCAGCTCTTCCTGTATGGAAAATGTGTGTCAGACATTCTTAGAATTCTATTTGGATGTGGATGTTGATATAGCTGCTACAGATGTGCGTGAAAAGATAGATTTGATAAGATCAGATTTTCCTGAAGATGTCGAAGACCCACAAATTTTGAAATACGATGTCAATGCAAAACCAGTAGCAACTTTAGCCTTAACAGGTGATGTGTCTGTTGATGAGTTTTATGATTATGCAGATAACACACTACGGGATAAAATTACAGTAATCTCGGGAGTAGCCAGTGTTGATTTAATTGGTGGTGCACAGAGAGAGGTCCATATCCTTCTTGATAGAGAAAAACTTGCAGCAAGAAGTTTAAGCAGTATGAATGTAGTCCAGGCTATCCAGGAAGGAATCAGCATAATTCCTTAA
>CAZYWQ010000322.1:0-3474 GCA_964651675.1 uncultured Candidatus Sumerlaeota bacterium
GTATTGATTCCCCTTTCGAAAAAGATTGCTTATAAAATAGAACCACATGTAGATTCACCGACAATTGATTTATTTCTTTTTGGAGCAATCAATCAAATCTGGTTGATGAATAATAATCCTGGAGATAGTATTGTTGAATCGATTGAACCAATGCAGTATGAAGATAAAGTCGTGAAGATCTCTATAGCATTGAAGGGAAAACAAAATTGGGGTTATTTAGGCGGATATGACGAGGAAGGAAATTTTGTGTTGAAGATAAAGAATTCACCTGTTGAAGGGAAATCGAGTGAGAATATAATGAAAGGGCTTGTAGTTATGCTTGATCCTGGACATGGTGGTATGTATCCTGGTGCAATAGGTCCAACAGGCTTGGAGGAACAAGAACCAAATCTTGGGATTGCATTGTTTCTTAAAGATAAATTGGAAAAGGCTGGTGCACAGGTTGTTATGACAAGATTAACTAATGTTGACATTTCTCTTGCAGATAGAGTTAAACTCGCCGTTAATAATAATGCTGATATTTCGATTAGTATTCACAATAATTCGTGTGGTGAAAATATAGATCCGCTAAAGGGGAGTGGTGCATCTGTTTATTACTATCAACCTTTTTCTCGTCAGTTTGCTAAGGATGTTTTTGATGAATTGGTAAGGATAGGTTTGAATCAAGAGAATTATAATTATGCATCTTTTTTCCTTGTTAGACCATCTTCTTTCCCGGCAATTTTGACTGAATGCGCCTATATGTCTCATCCTGTCGATGAAATGATGCTAATCGATCCTGAAGTTCAAGATAAGATAGCAGATGCAATCTTTAAAGGTCTAAAAAATTTCTTAATTAATTCCCAATGATAAAGAAATTGTTATATTAAAGTAATATATTTAACTATAGAGTATAACCTATGTATTATAAGCATAATATAATCTTAAGAATATTGATGATTCATTGTTTGGTTCTATTGATTTTTTTACTACAAATAGGCGTTTTGAGTGAAGAGATTGTTTCTCATTCTGATTTTTTGATGGATACTTATGTTACTATTAAAGTGGTTGTTGATGATAATTCTTTTGGTAAATCTATGTTGGATAATTCATTCGAAATTATCAGAAAATATGAGAAGGTTTTCGACAATTATGATTCAGAAAGTGAAGTTTCTTCTATTAATCGAGATGCTTTTAAATTACCAATTAAGCTCAGTAAAGAAATGATGGATTTGTTGAAAGCCAGCGGAAAAATTTCTGAATTATCTAATGGAGCTTTTGATCTAACAATCAGTCCTTTGATTGAGTTATGGAATTTTAAAGCAGAAAAACCTTCTATTCCAGATGCTTCATCTATTAATCAGTTGCTGCCTTTAGTGAATTATAAGAATGTTGTTATTAATACGACAAGTCAAGGTGTTCATTTTTTAAAAGAGGGAACAAAAATGGATTTGGGAGGTATTTCTAAAGGTTACATCATAGATAAGGTTGCGGATTTTTTAAAGGAAAAAGGAATTAAGTCCGCTTTGATTGATGCTGGAGGTGATATTTGCGCTTTCGGGAAAAAGCCTGATAATAGCGATTGGATAGTAGCATTAAAGGATCCGAGAGCTGATGGAGTTATTGCCAAATTTCCATTGCGTGATTGTGCTATTGCAACTTCCGGAGACTATGAAAGATATTTCATTGTGGACGGTAAAAGATACCATCATTTACTCAATCCTAAAACGGGTTATCCAGTGAATGATACTATCAGTATGAGCGTTATTGCGAAAGATGCTACGACAGCGGATGGATTGGCAACCGCAGCATTTATTATAGGTGGGAAAAAGGCTTTAGAGTTTCTGAAGGATTTGGATATAGATTCTCTGGAAGGAATTGTGATATATCCTGTTTCCAGTACCAATCAGGAAAAAGGTGAGAAATACAAGATACTTGTTACTGAAAACTTAGCTAAAGAAATTACTATTATTAAATAATAAATAAGCTTGCATATTAAATTATTTTCCATAACATTTTATGATTTAATTGTTAGATGATATAATAGATAGAGACATTTAATTAGAGAGCTTATGGATAGAGTTAATTTAACAAATATTGATAGAGGACAGGAAGGCGTTGTAGTTGAGATAAAGGGTGGTTATGGTTTTGTAAGACGACTTGAGTCAATGGGAATTAGAGTTGGTAAAAGAATAAAGAAATTAAGCGATCCTTTTTTAATGGGACCCATTACAGTCAAGGTTGAAGGAACACAATTGTCCTTAGGTTTAGGAATGGCAAAGAAGATAATTGTTGATGTTGAAGAGTTAAAAAGAATCACTCTGATGGGAAATCCAAATGTTGGAAAAAGCGTTGTTTTTTCACGATTAACAGGAACTCAAGTTATTTCTTCGAATTATCCAGGCACAACTGTAGAATATATGAGGGGATTTGTTAGAGTAGCAGGTGAAAAGTCATTGGTGTTTGATGCTCCGGGAGCTTATACATTAGAACCGACAACAAAAGCTGAAGAAGTTGCTGTTGAGATGTTGCGTGAAAGCGATATTGTTATAAATGTTCTGGATGCGACTAATCTTGAGAGAAATCTGTATTTGACTTTAGAGCTGATGCAGGTTGGCTTACCAATGGTTGTTGTTTTAAATATGTGGGATGAGACAAAACATAAAGGTATTACGATTGATGTTGATAAACTTGAAGAAATTTTAGGTATTCCCGTTATTCCTGTGGTAGGTGTTACAGGAGAGGGGATTAAGAAATTAATTTCAAGATTACCTGAAGCAAAAGTTGCTGATAAGGTAAAGTTCGGTAAAGATAAATATTGGCAAAATATAGGGACCATCATTGAAAATGTTCAAAAGTTAAAACACCATCATCATACATTTTTGGAAAGACTTGAAGAAATTTGTATCAGACCTATCACAGGGCTTCCGATTGCTATTGGAGTGATTATAGTAGCGTTTTATATTATAAGATTTATTGGCGAATCTTTGATTGGATTCATATTTGATCCATTATTTGAAAAAGTCTATGCGCCTTTAATAATTAAGTTTGGTTCGGTGTTAGAATCAGTACCTATTTTATATGAAGTAATAATTGGTAAGTTGATTGATGGTCAAATTGATTTTATACAATCCTTTGGTTTATTAACGACAGGACTTTATGTTCCGATAGCTGCTGTTTTACCTTATGTGGTTGCATTCTATTTAATATTGAGTTTGTTAGAAGACTTTGGATATTTACCTCGACTTGCAGTCCTTGTTGACAATTTAATGCACCAAATTGGATTGCATGGATATGCTATAATTCCGATGTTTCTCGCGTTTGGATGTAATGTGCCAGGATTGATGGCTACAAGAATACTCGAGAGTCGAAAAGAAAAATTTATAGCAATGACACTAATGTGCATCGCTGTTCCTTGTGCGGCATTGCAAGCTATGATCTTTGGTTTGGTTGGGAAATACGGTGGTAAATATGTTCTTATTATTTATGTAACAT
>CAZYWQ010000322.1:3484-4170 GCA_964651675.1 uncultured Candidatus Sumerlaeota bacterium
GTTTATTGTTTGGTTGATCTTGGGATATGCACTTAAGAAATTGGTGAAAGGATTTAGTCCAGAACTACTTATCGAGATACCACCTTATAGAGTTCCAGTATGGAGTGCTTTTTTCAAAAAGTTTTGGATGAGAATTTATGCCTTTTTGAAAGAAGCATTACCAATAGTTCTCATCGGAGTTTTTGTGGTTAATATACTTTATGCCATAAAAGTTTTTGATTTTTTGGCGAATATTACAGCACCTGTTATTACGGGACTTTTTGGATTACCGAAAGAGGCTATCATTGCAATAGTAATTGGTTTTTTGCGGAAAGATGTTGCCGTTGGGATGTTAACGCCATTGAATTTGACAATAAAACAATTGATTATTAGTTGTACTGTACTTGCGATGTTTTTCCCCTGTATAGCGACATTCACTGTGTTGCTGAAGGAATTAGGATTGAAGGATATGTTGAAATCCGTTGGCATTATGATAGGAACTTCAATAGTTGTTGGAACATTGCTTAATATAATATTAATTGGATAGAAAATAAAAAATATTTTTATTAACATTTATTTTGTAGGGAACAGTTGCGACTGTTCCCTATAACTTTATGATGTTATGTGTTGGTGTAAATCGTTAAATTTTACCAGCCACCACCCCCCCCCCCCCCACCCCCCCCGCCCCCCCCAACCCGTAATCCACC
>CAZYWQ010000323.1:0-4159 GCA_964651675.1 uncultured Candidatus Sumerlaeota bacterium
GTCATATTCTGTAAATTTATTTTCATAATCTAATATTGCTGTTTCAAGATCTAATTTTTTTTGTGATAGGGTATTTATTATATTTTTAATATCATTATTATCACTTGAGATTATATTTTCTAACTTTTTCTTTTTTGATAGTAGGGATTTATGATAGGCTTCAAGGTCAATAATTTTCTGCTTTAGATTCAAATAAATAAGATTTTCTTCATCAACGACATCACCTAACATCGTTTTATTTTGCTTTTCACTCTCTGTATTTTGTTCTTCTTTAGGTTGAAGAGTTATCTCTTTGCTAAGAGAATCCTTATATTGTGAAAGTTCCGATGAAACAGAACTCTCTTCGGTTTTAATCTCATTCAACTCAGAGATTCTATCGATTAACTCTTGATTTTTACCTGTAAACAAATCCTCATAATATTTTATTTCATTAATTAGCTTGACTCTTTTTTCTCCTAATTGTTTTAATTCTTTTTTGAGTTTTTCATTTTTTTGCGATAAGATAGTATAATCGTTCTCAATACGACTTGTTATCATATCGTTATACCTATTAATGAAAAGCTCCGCCCAAGTATTGGTAAAATCCTTTGCTTCCTTTCTTGTTTTACCTACACCTGATATTTGGATAAGGGGTGCGACTTTTCTACTTATGTTGGTATCTTCTTCAAGCACTGTGTTTGTTTTTAGTTGTTTGACTAGAGAATCTATCTTTAGTCCGGGATATTCTTGCTTTAAATTCAATTTATTAACGACCTCATTAACCAAATCGGGGCTTTTCAATAATTCTTCCATACTGTCTATAGATAAGTTGGGTGTTGAAGTTTCTGTTCTAATGGGAGAGTAGAGATATACTAAGGTTGCTGAAGCTCTATAGGTCTCATCGACAAAAAACCTGACTATCAAATATGTAAATATCATTGTTATTAAGGTTCCTATGATAATGAGTACTTTATTTTTCCAAAGTGCTCTTACCAAATCTAAAAATGTTACTTCACTTTTTTGTGAATCCTTTTTTTCTTCCATTTTTGCCTCACATAATTTTGATGTTTTTTACATCAAAACAATTGACTTCGTAACTCCCATAGTAGATTATGTAAAAAGAAACTTTTAAAGGATACTTGCCAAAAATAATTAATCTGTCAATATATAAATGAATGCTCAAGACCTAACAATTACATTATGTGCCTCTTTTCTATTAGCATTATTAGTGTCTTTTATATCCACAACTATGCTGATTAAAATTGGCAAAAAACTTCAGATTGTCGATTTTCCAAACGAACGGAAAGTTCATCGGAATCCTATCCCACGCATTGGTGGGCTCGCATTTTATTTCACATTTTTGATATGTTTCGTTTTTATATTAGTATTTTTACCTCGATTGTGGAATGATAAATTTCTGTTTATTCTGATTGGATTAACTTTGATGGCGATTATTGGAAGTTATGATGATGTGAAAGGTATTAGCCCAATCAAAAAGTTACTATCGCAAATTTGTGTTGGATTAATTATGTATCATCTTGGACTTAAAATAGAGAAAATTACAAATCCGTTTACTAATCAGATAATTTATTTGGACAATATTTTAAATGGAATAATCCCACCTATAATAACTGTTGTTTGGTATGTCGTAATTATTAATGCTATAAACATCATAGATGGCTTGGATGGTCTTGCCGCAGGTGTCACTTGTATTTCTTCGTTATCCTTATTTTTTATTTCTTTATATATGAGAAAAAATGATTTTGTTGTTACGATACCTACAATTATTGTGGTTGGTGCAACTCTTGGATTTTTGAAATTCAATTATCATCCAGCAAAGATTTTTATGGGTGACACAGGTAGTTTCCAACTCGGCTTTTTATTAGCCACTGTTGGATTGATAAGCGAAGCAAAAGGGCAGACAACTATTGCTCTTCTCGCACCAATTATTATTCTTGGTGTTCCTATATTCGATACTCTTCTTGCTGTTATTAGGAGATTATTAAATAAAAAGAAAATTTTTATGGCTGATAAAAAACATCTTCATCATCGTTTGCTGGCTCTTGGATTGTCTCAGAAGCAAGTTGTAAAACTCATCTATTTTATCTGTATATATCTTGGTGTTATCTCATTCATTCTTGCAAGTCTGCCTGCTAAGTACATCTTACTGATGCTTTTGATACTTGCAATGGGATTGTTTTTGGGACTTGAGGTATTGGATTTTATTGAAAAAGCTCTAATAAGTGAGCAAGATGCGAATAAGAAAAACTCCAGAGATAACAAATCGAACACTTAGGAAAAGTATTTTTTTATTTCTTCTTTATTTTCAACTACCCACCTAAATAACTTTTTAATTCCTTCATCAACGGAAATTTTAGGAACCCAACCAAAATCTCTTTTTGCTTTAGCTATATCACAAATGAAAATGGGTTGATCACCAGGTCTCCACTTATCATAACTGACAGGTATTTTTTTGCCTAATAATCTCTCAAGTTTTGGAGAGAATTCTCTCCATATCGAAATATCATTCTTTGAACCACCACCAATATTGTATATTTGGCCTGAACTCTTTTTGATGTTTTTCAATGCTAATATATAACAGCGGATTAAGTCATCGATAAACAAAACATCTCTAACTTGTAACCCATCTCCGAAAATGGTGATGGGTTTATTCAATACTGATGCAATAATGAACCATGCTACCCATCCCTGATCTTCAACTCCAAATTGCCGATAACCATAGATGCAGGATTGTCTAAAGACAATAGTCTTGATACCGTATATTCGATTGTAATCACGGACATATTGGTCACCAGTTCCTTTTGAGCAACCATAGGGAGAATGAAAATCCAGGATTCTATCTTCTGAAACTCCATTAGGGAAATTTTTATAAATATATTTTGTCTTTAGTTTTTTAACTTTCACATCTTCCATCCCACCATACACCTTGTTAGTGGAAGCATATAATACGACCGCTTTTGGTATATACTTTCTGACAGATTCGAGTAAATTTAATGTTCCTAATGCATTTATTTCAAAATCTTCTCTTGGATTAATTACTGAGGTAGTAACGGCTACCTGTGCGGCTAAATGAAAAACTGCTTTTATATTTTTATTCTTTTTACAGATTCTATCTAATGTTAATGAATCTCTTATATCCCCTTTAATAAATTGGAATTTTCCGAATCGCTTGAGCCATTTGAGATTGGATTCCGATCCTTTCCGTGAAAGATTATCTAAAACAATTACATTATGCTTTCTTTTGACGAGATACTTACAGAGATTACAACCGATAAATCCAGCTCCACCTGTGATAAGATATTTTGCCACCTTGTACCACCTTGTTAATTTTTAAAAATTTAAGTCAGTCCTTTTTCTTTAAACTTTTTAAAGGCGTCGGGAAATAAATCTTTTGCATCTTCGGATAAAGACCACTCAACAACTTTTTTCAATCCTTCATCGAAGTCGACTTTTGGTTTAAATCCTAAAATGTTTTTTGATTTCGTAATATCAGCGAAACAATGTCTTGTATCACCTTTCCTGAATGTGTTTCTTATTTCGGGTGAGAGATTACTGTTAAAGATCCTTATCAATTTTTCAACAATTTCCTTTATCGAAATTGGAATCCCACAACCTACATTAAAGACTTGATAATTTGCTTTATTATTATTCATCACTTCAAGATTTAATCTCGCAACATCCTTTACATAAATGAAATCTCTTGTTTGCAAACCATCTTCGAATATAATGGGGGGATTATTATTTTTGATGCGACTTATAAATCCTGCGATTACTCCATTATAGGGATTCGAAAGACTCTGGCGAGGTCCATAGACATTAAAATATCTCAGTGACACAACTGGGATACTATATGTTTTCCCAATGTTAAGAGTGATTTCTTCCTGAACCTTCTTTGTTATAGCATAAATGGATGTTGGATGCTGATAATCGTCTTCGGAGATTGCAACAGGACTGAGAGGCTTTTTACAAGTAGGGCAAATTAATTCCCATTCTTTTCTTTCCATTTGTTCTAAGGAACGCAATGATGGCCTCATCATACCACAATTTATACATTCATATTTTCCTTCTCCATAACTACTCATCGATGTGGCTATTATTATTTTTCGAACATTGTGTTTATTATTAACAAGAATATCCATAAGGTTGGCTGTTCCTGTAG
>CAZYWQ010000324.1:0-2581 GCA_964651675.1 uncultured Candidatus Sumerlaeota bacterium
TACGCCATCGGATTACGGTTACTGTTTTTTGGATGATGTGTGTAAACCTCAAATTGCATTAGGGCGATTGCCGGCTCGTACGGAAGAAGGGGCTCGCATAATGATAGAGAAAATTATTCGTTTTGAAAAGGAACGCAATCCAGGAGTGTGGAGCCGTAGATTGGCTGTTTTTGCTGGGAATCCAGGTGGTAGTACACCTTTGGAGAAGAAACTTTCGGAGTTTTTCATCGAGACAACAGGAGGTGTTCTGTTAAGTAGATTCATCCATCCTGGAATGTCGATGCAATCGTTCATTCACCCAGTTCTCCTTTCTATGTGCCGGATAATTTGTTACAAGAACGAACAGTCGATTTTTTCCAGAAAGGACAGGTTTTCGCTTTTTACCTTGGACATTCGGGTGCTTCGGGATTATGGTCAAATGGAGTTTCTTTTATGAATCGCTCTGATTGGGCTAAGTTGAACATTTCCCATCTTCAGGGAGTTTTCTTTACCTGCGGGTGTTATGCCTGTGAATCGAAAAAATCTGATAAAGATGATGGATATGGTCTTTATGCTATCAGGAATTCAAAGGGTCCTGTGGCGGTTATTGGAGCTTGTGGTGAAAGTTACGGTGCTATGGGTCAACTTGCGTTTGAAGGAATTTTGAAATGTTTTTGCATACCGAAACCACCTCTTCGATTGGCAGATTATTGGCTTGCGGTTCAAAATGGAATCGCTTCAGGTGAAATAAATCCTTTTATATTTTATCTGTATGACCAGGCTGATGGTAGTCAGGGGAAAATTCCTTTAGATCTTCAGAGACTTGAGCATCTTGAAATGTGGATACTATTGGGAGATCCAGCTACACAATTACCTTTGCTATAAATTAATATGTCTATTTTAGTAATTCTCATTACTAATTAAAAAATTTCTTTATGGATTTTTGTATAGAAACGATTTATTAAAGAGGGATATTTTTTCTTGCTATGGAAGATAATATTATATAACAATTCAAGATTCAAAAAAAGAGTGTATTGGATTTTGGTTGAATGATCTATCCGGATAAAGTGAAAAAAAAGGTTTATTCGATCGAGAAAGGGCTTAAGTCGTATCTGACAAATCGGCTATTTCCTTTAATCGATTATAAGGGCAATGACTATGATGTTGTGATCCCTTTATCTGGTCGCAAAACTATCATCCGATTTATAAACCTACCTGATGGTCGTTCTTATGTTCTGAGACTTTATATGAAAAGTGAGCTTGATGCTGTTCATAGACATCGTCTTGCTGAATTTACACTTTCTAAGTCAGGAGTAAATTATCCGAGAATAATCGATTTCATTGATGACTTACCGAAGTATGGAGCGATTATTCTTGTTGAGGAACATATCAAAGGAACTATGATTAGCGATATGGAGTATTCAAAAGAACTGTCGGATAAGATTGCCGTTCAGCTTGCTAATCTTCATAGTATAAAATCGGATCAGTTTGGAAAACTTGATAAATTGAAAGACAAAGGATTTTTCGGATCGATTATTCGTCGGATTTCTCATAGAATGCGCGAGATAAGGGTTAATGATATTATAAAAGATAAACGGTTGTTTTCGCATATTATGAATTGGTTCAGACTCTGGGATGAGAAATTTAAACCCATAAACATCTATAATTTGACTCATGATAAGTTAAATAAAAGTAATATTTTGCTTACGGATGATGGTCGAATTCACCTAATAGATTTTGCTACTCTTCAGTATGCTTATTTGGGGAAGGACCTTGTCAAAATACACCATTCCCTTTGTGAAAATGATGATAATAAGATAAAAGCATTTAATGAAACTTACTTTGGTCATTTATCAGAAAAAGAAGAGGAGAAAAAGTTTGAGTTATTAAAGCCATTTTTTCATTCCTGGTATCATATTAGTACTTGTGCCGCTTATAGTAAAAGATTTGCGAAGGGTTTGCGATACAAGACATATTCTGATAATCCGAATAGGGAACTTGCAATGAAACACTGGTCTGAGGTTAAGAGTATCACGGGTATTTAGTGAATAATGTTTTTCAATTTATTCCCCTTTTAATTAATCCTCCAATTTATTGTGGGATTATGAGGATAAACAAGCATGGTTGTTTCTTTCTTCTTTTTCATCACGATAAATCGTGGTGTTAATGATATAAATTCCGAATGTATCCATTCTTAATGTCACACTTCCCAGTCTCTGATTCAATACAATCGCCTATGGATTTGATTAAATTTTTATTGCAAATAGTTAATTAATATGGATTATTTTAATTGTTGAAAAAACCTAAAGGGAATTTGCTCCACTTATTATTCCAGTAAAAACAGGAATCCAGAATCATATTAAATTCAGTTTGTAGTCCCTGCTTTAGCGGGATAATACAAATATTAAGGATTTTGTTGGATGGCAAAAAAACGCAAAGCTATTCCACAGAAGATAATAGATAGCCTTCTTGTTAAGTCAATGCATCGTTGCTGCCTTTGTCCTCAACACGTGGACATTACTGTGATTCACCACATTATACCCATAAGTGAAAAAGGACCAAATACAGAAGAGAACCTTATGGTTGTTTGTCCAAATTGCCA
>CAZYWQ010000324.1:2591-4153 GCA_964651675.1 uncultured Candidatus Sumerlaeota bacterium
CTCCTAAGCAACTTAGAATGTACAAGGAAAAATGGGTTGATCTTTGCTGGAATAAAGGATTGTCAATCGAAGAGCGTCTGAAACAGGCACCTGGAATATCTGTTCCTCTTCCTCCCAGCCTTCACAACCAAAAACCACCAGAGCCGAACTTCGTTGGTAGAGAGGGGATGCTTGAAACTATTACTAATTGGTATAAAAACCCAAATGTGCAAATCGGAGCATTGATTGGTTGGGGAGGATTTGGTAAATCTGCTATAGCAAGGAAATGGTTTGATTGCTTAGAAGAGAATAACATTAAACCAGATGGCATATTCTGGTGGGATTTCTATAAAATTCCATCCCTTGACATTTTCTTGGATGAGTTATTTAGGTATCTAAATCAGGGAAGGATTATTGAAACTGACGTAGAAAGTGCTCGTGAAAAAATAGAAAGAATAAAAGAACTTATTACATCTAATGAATATCTCATCATTTTAGATGGATTAGAGGAAATGCAGAAGAAGGAAGAGGATGAGAAATTTGGTAAAATGGAATCGAGGGAGTTTGAGGATTTACTTACATACATTGTTGAACCCAAAATGGATTTTAAGGGCTTGTGTCTGATAACCACACGTTTCCCTATGACTGATATTGAAACTTATAAAAACTATCAAAAACTTGATGTTGAGAAATTATCAGAAGAGGATGCGAAACTTTTGTTTCGGAAAATTGGAGTAACCGGAAGTGATGATGATATATATGCTGTCTGGGAAGATTTTGAGGGTCATACATTAAGCCTAACTCTTCTTGCAGGATATTTGGTTGAGGATTTTAATGGTGATATTAGAAAGGCAAAAGAGATACCTCCATTTCATTCTGATAAAGAAGCAGGGGGAAAGGCACATCGAATCCTTCTATGGTATGAAAAGCAACTCAATGAAACACAAAAGGCATTTATGAAAATATTCTCCTTATTCAGGACTGTAGTGACTGAAAGGGAATTTAAAGGTGTTTTTCAGGCAAAAATGGAAACCAATATGAACATATCATTGATAAATATGAGCGAATTCTCTTTCAAACGAATGGTTGATAATCTCTGTGATAGACGACTTATACAGAGAGGTTCGGATAATACCTATTCAACCCATCCATTGATAAAAGGCTATTTTGAATCTGTATTTAATGAACAGGATAAAAAATCGTGTCATAAACAGATTTATCAATTCATTGGCACTTATGCACCAGAGCTACCTGAGACATTAGAAGAGATGAAGCCGTTATGATGAGGTGCATAATGATGTTTATTGGGAGAAAATTCAAAGGGAAAAAGACGGCTTTTTAGTTTATAAACTTGGTGCTTGGGAAACTGACTTATCTCTTGTCAAAAACTTCTTTCACAAAGACGACCTTTCGCAGATACCTTTGGTAAGCATAGGTGGGGCTAAAGGTTGGCTACTTAATGAGGCAGGACTGGCGCTTCTTAATACGGGTAGACCAAAAGAGGCTGAAAAACCATTTTTAACAGGGATCCAGATGCCTATTGAAGTAAAAGATTGGATAAACGCCTCTATAGGTTATCAAAA
>CAZYWQ010000325.1:0-4151 GCA_964651675.1 uncultured Candidatus Sumerlaeota bacterium
GTTTTGTATTCCAGGCATTCAATCTATTACCACAAATCAATGTTCTCCATAATGTGGAACTGCCTCTCATCTATTCTGGTATACATACCAAAAAAAGACACGAGATGAGTATCAATTACCTTTCAAAGGTTGGATTAAAAGATAGGATTCATCATCATCCAAATGAATTATCAGGTGGAGAAAGGCAAAGAGTAGCAATAGCAAGAGCTTTGGTTAACGATCCATCTATTATACTTGCAGATGAACCGACTGGAAACCTTGATACAAAAACAGGTGCTGAGATAATGAATTTATTCCGCGAAATAAATGAGGAAGGAAGAACGATTTTACTTGTAACCCACGAAGATTTCATTGCAAAATATTCTAAAAGAGTCATCCATATAAAAGATGGATTAGTAGAAAGCGAAGAAATAAACGAAAAATGAAAAAACTGAAAATTCCAATAATCATACTAATAATTATACTAATAGTTGCCTTTGGTTTCAGCAAACTAAATAAGAAAGAGAAGGTAGATTATTCTAATTATCCCACGACAGAAATAAAAGAAGGTGAATTCATCGTTACGATTGAAGAGGTAGGTATAATTAAAGCTGTTAAAACAAAAAGTATACAAGCACCCTTCCGAGGAAAAATCAGTAAACTCTTAGATGATGGCACAAAGGTTGAAGAAGGTGAAACAGTGATCTGGCTTGATACGGATGAAATTCAAAAAGAAATCGATAACAAATTCTCCTATCTTGAATCACGGAAAAAAGACTTAGAAGCGAAGATTGAAGGTCTTGAGATGGGCATTAGAAATAATACTCTTGATGTTAATAGTGCCAAAGCAGAACTTGAATTTGCTAAATTGAAATTAGAGGAAGTGGAAAGAGACTTAGACACGAAAAAGGCGTTGTTAGAAGCTGATCTTATTTCAAGAAGAGATATTAAAAGTGCGGAAATCAATTATCATGGTTCGGAACTTGATAAAGATAAAAACGAGTATAAATACATAAGAACGGTGAAGAACAAAACATCAGACGAGAAAATCAAGAAGGCTCAGATGGACGATGTTAACATTAGAATTGACCAATCTGAGAAAGAACTCACTGACGCAAAAGAAAAACTCATTCAGGCTGAAATAAAAGCTCCTGCATCAGGATTATTTCTCTTAACCAACAGATGGAATTGGCAAAACCAAAGGCGTGAGCCTGTAAAAGCAGGAGATTCTGTGCATAGAAGACAGGAAATCGCCACCATTCCCGACTTATCTCAATTAATAGTGAAGACTCAAATCGGAGAAAGCGAAGTATATAAAATCAATAAAGAAACAACAGTCGAAATGGATGTAGACGCAATTCCCGGTCTTAAACTAAATGGAAAAGTCACAAACATTGGTGCAATAGCTATCCGACGTTTTTCTTCCGAAGGTGCAGGGATTGTCTCAAGTAATGTAGAATTTCACGATGCAAAAGTGTTCGAGGTAACTGTTCCACTTGATGAGATCGATGATAGACTGAAACCTGGAATGACAGTCAATGTCTCTTACATTATCGAAAAAGTAGACAATGTTAAACATCTACCCATCAAATCCGTTTTTGATGAAAAGGGTAAAAAGTATGTCTACAAAGTCAAAAAGAATGGTTATGAAAAAATCGAGGTTGAAACGGATGAGAAAAACCGAACAGATGTGGTTGTCATAACCGATTTGCCACCAGGCACAACAGTATTCAGTAAAAAACCTAAAGAGGAAGAAAACAAAAAGAAAGCACAAAAATCATAATAGAATAGATTTGCATAGGGACAGAACATTGTTCTGTCCTGGATTATTTATTGTTTAGGTGGTTGAAAAGAATCATAAATATCTTGTGATTCCCACAACCTTAAAATTAATCCATTATCCCCTACAGCATATCCCACAGTCTCATCTAATAAAAATACTGAATTGATATTTTCTTCCGTAGGAGATTTTTGAAGTCCCCAACTTACGCCACCATTTTTTGTCTGTATTATCAGACCATTCTCACCTACTATCCAGCCAATGTTTTTATCAATGAAGAACACCTCTTTGAGATTTTCAAATTTCGGAGATACTTGTTTATTCCATCTTTCCCCTTTATTAATAGTCTTCAATATCTCCGAGTTATTTCCGACAATCCAACCAATGTTTTTATCAATGAAAAATATATCATTCATAATATTAGTTGAAGTTATTCTTATAACATTAAAACTTCTTCCTCCATTTTCGGTTAAACGAACGGTACCGATAGTCCCCAACAACCATCCTATTTTTGAATCAACAAATGAGCAAGAAATCAAATTGCTTTGTGTCTCCGCAATCTCTTTGCTCCAATTATTGCCAGCATTATCCGTTAATAAAACAATACCATAATCACCAACGATCCATCCCTTTTTCTCATTACAAAAATAAACATCATTAAGATTATGTAAATAATTCGTCTGAATCCTAAACCATTTTTCACCGCCATCAATTGACTTCAATATAAGGCTATTATCCCCTATTACGAAACCATTATTCTTATCAATAAAATGAACGGAATTGAAGTTGATACCGATATTCAAATCAGACCGAGTCCAGAGTTTCCCGCCATTCTTAGTATGAAGAATAGTACCATTCTCCCCTACTATCCAACCTTCAGATACACTTATAAAGAACACCTTCTTAAGATTCGATTGCGTTGGTGAATTTTGTTTTAGCCACAATCCTGGTAAATATTTTGGTTCAGGTGTTTTATTTGCAGTGAATATCTCTATTCCTTCCATTTGATTCTGAGAAAAAAGTGCATTTGAAAAAATGAATAGAATAACAAAGCTAAGTATTCTCTTTAACATTTTCCTTATATTCCTTTCCATTTTTCTCAACGAGAAGTAGTCCTACAAGGATATTAAGAGGAATCGCAAAATTACTAAACAAATCCCAATCAAGCCTTCCCATATCAGGATGCCAGATGAATTCCCAAAAAATTCCACAACCTACTGCTAACAGCATATATCTATGAAATGGAGTCCTGATCCTTCTTACCAACATCACCAAAAGGAGAAACCCTAAGGGTGATGCCATCAAATAAAAATAAAATAAAAGCTTAAAATGCTCAACCGAAAACATCGTGAAATAATACCGCTCTGGATTCGGATTTTTAAATAGCGGAACAAGTCTTTTCATATTATTATCAAGACCACTTGTCCGCATAACCAATGGAATAAAAGTTAGCAACATTAGAAAAACAATCAAGACTATGATAAACTTTTCTGTTTCTTTTTTAGACGGTAAAGACAAACATATTTTACCATTTTTTTTTCGTGGACTCAAAAAAAGATACAACAAAGTTGGGAAATAAAATACAGCAAGCATATGAAATAGACAAGCAATACAAAATACAACAGCCAATATAACAATGCTGTATTGTTCTTCGATATATTTTTTTGACAACAGAAAATAAAAAGCAAGTGTCATATTCACCCAGGCATAATGTTCGATATGCCCAAGAAAAATAAACATTACTCCAGCGGATAGATTGAATAATAAAAATAAAAATGACCTTGAAAAAGAGAGTAAGACTAATACAAATAAACCACCTGCTACCGAACTAAGTAGACCGATTACATCTTCTACCTTCACACCAAAAGGACTTAACATTTTAAAAGCTATCTGATGAAGAAAAACCGTCAAAGGAGAACGATAATAATACATTATTCGAGGAGCACGAGCAAATAAAACAATTTCTCCCGAATCAGCACCAGGTCTCCTAAATCCTCGAAAAAAAAAGAAAAAACTCGTGGCTAAAACAAAAATCAAAATATATATTATAAATTTCTTTCTCTTACTCATAGAATCTGCAACTCAGTCCTAACATATTACATTAAACAAATCGAGATCTTTGAAAAAGAACTCTCAAATTAAAACCCTGAACCAAAAAAGCTTTCTATCCACAACCGTTCTATCCATCTCAACAAATCTCTTTTCTTCTAATGCCTTAAACAGAGACAAATATTCACTTCCAATCACAAAAAAGCTCACATTATATTGCTTAATAAAAGTCTGAAATACATCAGCGTTCTCAAAAATATCAGGGAGAATAATTGTCGGTCTATCATACAGAAAATTAACCACAAACGGATCCGAAGCACATATCACCTCATCCTCTCTCACG
>CAZYWQ010000326.1:0-982 GCA_964651675.1 uncultured Candidatus Sumerlaeota bacterium
GAACTATATAGCGTTGTACAAACATTACAAGAATGGTTGGTGGTAAAATTGCAAGAATCGCACGGACAGATAGGGGGCCAAATAACACACCCTGGTTCATTCTCGCCCCTGCTATCAGTAGAGGTATTGTTGCTGCTCGGTCATATGTAAGAGTCAATGCAAAAATAAACTCATTCCAAGAAAATGCGAAACATAGAATCCCTGCAGAAACAATAGAAGGTGCAGCAAGCGGAATGGCAATGCGAAACAGCGCACCAAAGCGCGAGCACCCATCGACCAAGGCCGACTCTTCTATCTCATAGGGAAGGCTCAAAAATACATCCCGCATGAGTAAGGTCGCTATTGGTATATTGAAAGTGGTATGTGCAATGATCAATGAAAGCCGGGTGTCAAGAAGGTGGAAGAATTGCATCATGAGAAATATGGGAATTACCACAACCACCGGCGGAATGAAAAGCTGCGAGAGGACCCACATCGCAATATCTCCCTCTTTAATCCTCCTGAAGTGAAAACGTGCAATACTGTATCCTGCAAGAATCCCAAGGATCAGAGCAATGCCTGTACTGCATGTTGCTATGATAAGGCTGTTGGATAGGTTTTTATAAACCTCATTTCCGCCAATAGTAAGCTGGTGAACCCAATTCCTAAGAGTCGGTTTATATCCAATAAAGGGAAAAAATAACGGCTGAATACTCTCCGTCGGAGTTTTGAAGGAGGTGGAAAAGGTCCAGAAGATGGGGAAAAATGAGATGAGGACAACTATGTAAATGAGAAATCGGGTACCAATGTTATACTTTTTCATTATATATCTCTTTTGATCCCATAAGGTGGAGTATATTTATGATCATATCGTATAGATTGTATAAGAGGTTGGGATTGCAGTCAATACTTTATTTCAAAATAATGTAAAAAAATGAAAATAAATATCAATAAAACTCCTCTGGCAAAAACCACTCGAAGTAGTCTGCTGAATGGGTATAAC
>CAZYWQ010000326.1:992-4144 GCA_964651675.1 uncultured Candidatus Sumerlaeota bacterium
CCACTATGAAGGTACAAATTGGGCCATTTGGGAGTGGCTGTTTGTTAAGATCTCTGATTTTACAAGGTATAAGGTGAAGTACGCTTGAATATGACTTTATCATGTAACTTTGATACATAATATAAAAAAAAAATGAAATAAAGTGTTGACAATATTTTAAAAATATGAAAGAATGTTATAATTATTTTAAATCTTATTTTTAAATGAGGATTGTGTTTAATGAAAAATTTCATAATTGGATTCATTGAATTTAAATAAGAAAAAAATAATAAAGATGAGGAGATTGGCCATGGTCCAAGAAAAAGATGTCTTGGTACTGAGTCAGATAATTGAGAAAGGTAGAGAGTTTTTTAAGCTCGAAACAAGGGTAGAAGATGTGACAAAAACGCTTCCAGACACGCGACACCGTAAAGATGTCTGGTATGTATTAGGTGAGGTGACATTTTGCACTCACGTTGGTACTCATATCGAAGCGCCTTATCACCATATAAAAGATGGTATGGACATAGCGGACCTTCCTGTTCATAAACTGGTTGGGAATTGTGTTGTACTTGATTTTAGTAGCAAAAATGATAAAGAGGCAATTACTTTAGAAGAAATAAAAAAATTTGATGACCTTGTTCATGAAGGTGATTTAGTATTTATCAGGACAGGTATGGATAAATACTATGGGACATCACGATGGATGGAAATGCCCTATTTAACCGAAGAAGCAAACAAATGGTTAATCAATAAAAAGATCGCATGTCTTGGTATGGATTCAGCCGGCTTAGAGATCCCTGGCACTGATTACCAACCCAATCATACTTCATTATTCAAGGCTCAAATACCGCAGATTGAATCGCTTACTAATTTAGATAAAATAGAAAACGGGAAATACATCGTAATTGTTCTTCCTCTTCCAATAAAAGGTCTAGATGCAAGTCCTTTGCGAGTGATAGCTATAAGAAAGGAAGCGCTGAAAAATGCACTATAATGAAAAAGATCTATTGCATATGTACAAAAAAATGTATGAAATACGTCAAGTTGACGACCACCTGGTAAGTTTAAAATTAAAAGATCTTGTAATGAACGGTTTTCATCCGTACATAGGAGAGGAGGCCGTTGCTGTTGGCGCCTCCTATTCATTAGACAAAGGTGATTATGTCGTTTCTACACACAGGCCTCAGGGACACGCGATTGCAAAAGGGACGAGTGTAAGATCCATATTTTGTGAAATGCTCGGACGAATAGGGGGGCCAAGTAACGGTTTGGGCGGACCCATGCAATGGGTTGATTCAGATAATCATTTTTTCTGCGGTTCTATAGTAGGAAGCGGTATATGTATTGCAACTGGCTTTGGATTGGCATTGAAAAAGGAAGGTAAAGGCAATGTGTGTCTCTGTTTTTTTGGGGATGGGGCATCAAATACAGGAGCATTTCACGAAGGGCTGAATCTCGCTTCGATTTGGAAATTACCTATCATATTTATATGTGAAAACAATCAGTACGGAGAAGCGATGCCTGTTAAAAAATTCGTATCTGTAGAACGTATTAGTACACGTGCATCGAGTTATGGAATAGAAGGTAAAACTGTGGATGGTATGAATGTTTTAGAAGTTGCAGAAGCATGTGCAGCAGAGACAGAAAAAGTCCGTGCAGGAAAAGGGCCGTCCTTTATCGAAGCAAGCACTTACCGTTTCAGAGGTCATTATATGGGTGATCCTGACAATTATCGTTCAAAGGAAGAGGTTGAAAGCTGGCGCGAGAAGGATCCTCTTGTTAGGCTAAGGAATGAATTATTAAATAGATGGAAAATTACAGAATCAGAAATAAATGAAATTGAGAACAGCATCACTCAAAAATGTAACGAAGATAGAGAATGGGCGTTAGAACAACCAAAACCAACTTTAGAATATGCAGTTAGTAATGTGTTAATATCCATTGCAGGAAAGGACGCTTAATGGTTGAAAAGAATATTACCTATGCGGAAGCGATAAAGGAAGCCCTGTCTGAAGAAATGGCAAGGGATGAATCTGTTTACATCATGGGCGAAGACATAGGAGTGTGGGGGAACTTATTCGGATGTACGAGAGGTCTTATTGAGATTTTTGGAAATGACAGAGTGAAAGACGCTCCCATTTCTGAAGCCGCGATTGCTGGATGTGCAGTAGGAAGTGCGGCGATAGGGATGAGACCTGTTATAGAAATTATGTATATTGATTTCATCTCCATTGCAATGGATCAGATAATAAACCACGGAGCCCGATGGCATCAACTGTCAAACGGAAAAATTAATATACCACTCGTGGTGAGGACACAGGGAGGTTTAGGCCTTCGAAACTCATCCCAGCATTCTCAAAGTCTAGAGAATTGGTTTGTAAATATTCCTGGTTTAGTTGTGGTTATGCCCTCAACTCCCTACGATGTCAAAGGACTATTGAAAACTTCAATCCGTGATGATAATCCGATCATTTTAATAGAGCATAAGGCTTTATACAGGACGAAGGGCTCCATTCCTGAAGGAGAATATACCGTCCCCCTCGGCAAAGCGGATATTAAAAAGGAGGGCAAGGATATAACGATAATTGCCACATCATGGATGGTACTTCACGCGCTTTCTGCTTCTCATGAGCTTGAAAAAAAGGGTATAAGTTGTGAGGTTATTGATCCACGAACACTTTATCCGTTAGATGAGGAGACTGTCATTTCATCAGTACAGAAGACCAAGAGATGTTTGGTTGTGACTGAATCACCTGCTGCTGGAGGGTGGAGCGGGGAAATAGCTTCGGTAGTTATGGAGAAGTGTTTTGATTCGCTCATTAAACCTGTAAAGAGAATAACTGGTATTCGTACTGGGATTCCTTACGATAAAGATTTAGAAAGGCTGGTTGTCCCAAACGCTGCTCAGATCGTAGAAGGTGTTTATTCAATATTTAATTGATAAAGGCGGTAGTTAATATTGCTTGTAGTTATCAAAATGCCGAAGTTCGGACAGACTATGGAGGAAGGAAAGATAGTTCGTTGGCTGAAGAAAGAAAAAGAAATCATTAAGAAAGGGGAGGTGTTACTGGAAATAGAAAGTGACAAATCAGTGTTAGAAGTTGAGTCAGAGTATGAAGGGAGATTAATAAATATTCTGGCACCTGAGGAAAAGGTGGTACCCTGTGGAG
>CAZYWQ010000327.1:0-4137 GCA_964651675.1 uncultured Candidatus Sumerlaeota bacterium
GATTACTACTCATACCATTATCAATATTGCAACAGTAATGGGACTTCTGCCAATATCAGGACTACCTTTGCCTTTCCTGAGTTATGGTGGCTCATCACTATTGACAATGTATATCTCCGTTGGGATAATATTCAATATAACAACAAGAAGGTATATGTTTTAAATTTCAAACAGTGGAAAAGTCCTTTAGTGTAAAAGGTATATTAATTTGAAAGTTGATATTAATAAATTCATAAATAAGGTTAGAAAACCTGGTAGGTATATAGGCGGTGAAATAAATTCTGTTGTAGGTGTAGATTCCCTCGATAAGTATAACGCCTCAATCTCATTGGTCTTTCCTGACTTATATGAAATCGGTATGTCCTATTATGGATACCAACTCTTGTATGAACTTATCAATAGCAAAAAGAAATTTCGTGCTGAAAGAGCCTATGCACCAGCTCCTGACTTAGAAAATGTACTTCGGGAATCGAAATTGCCTCTCTTTTCCCTTGAATCAAAACTTCCCCTTAATTCATTCGATATTATCGGTTTCACACTTCAACACGAGCTTACTTACACAAATATCCTTAACATCCTAAACTTGTCTTTCTTAGAATTATATTCCAATAAACGAAAAAAAATATTCCCGATAATCATTGCTGGAGGACCGGGAGCATACAATCCAGAACCACTTGCTCCGTTCATCGATGCGTTTATCATTGGAGATGGAGAAGAGATAATAATTGAAATCCTTAACACTATCTCTTTAGCCAAACAAAAAAAATTGACTAAACAACAAACATTAAAAGAGCTTGTGAAAATTCAGGGAATTTATATTCCATCATTTTATCACGTCCATTACACAAAGAACGGTGAATTCAAAGAGATCGAACCAATAAATAATGAAGTTCCCAGCGTAATAAAAAAGAGATTTTTCAATATTCAAAATCTCAAAATGCCTATCAAACCGATTATTCCGAGCATCAGGTCTGTTCATAATCGCCACACCATCGAAGTCAGAAGAGGGTGTACAAGAGGATGTCGATTCTGTATTTCAGGAATGACAACAAGACCTGTCAGAGAGCGAAATCCATCGCAAATCTTGACCCTTTCTTCACAGGGAATAGACAACAGCGGAATGGAAGAAATATCCCTTTTATCGCTCAATACAAGTGACTATTCCTATATCAAGCAACTGATACAAAATCTCACCAGTCAATTGCAGGACAAAAAAGTTTCACTTGCATTACCGTCGATCAGAGTAGATGCCTTTGATTCTCTTGTGGCAACTGAAATCAAAAAAGTTAGAAAATCAGGATTTACATTCGCACCAGAAGCAGGCACAGAAAGGCTGAGAAGTGTCATAAACAAAATCTATAACGAAGATGGTTTTTATCAATCGATCGAGAGTGTATTTAAACAAGGTTGGTCTCTCATCAAACTCTACTTTATGATTGGTCTACCTTCCGAGACATATGAAGACCTTGATGGAATCGTATCTATGGTTGAGAAAATTATCAACATCGCTGGTAAACTTAATATCAATCGCTATCAAATCAACTTATCCATCTCTCCATTTATTCCAAAACCATTCACTCCTTTTCAATGGGAATCGCAACTCAGCATCGAAGAACTTTCAAAAAGATACAGCTACATAGAAAAAAAACTTAAGAATCCACACATTCGCTTTAAAAAACACAACATCCAGCAAAGCTTTATTGAAGCGATTATAAGCAAAGGAAATAGAAAAATCTCTGAGGTTATCAAAAGAGCCTTTCGGCTTGGATGTCGATTAGATTCTTGGTCTGAACATTTCAAATTTGAATTATGGGAAAAAGCTCTCGATTCAGAAAATATTGATTTTGGGAAAATGATACATACAGAAATGAGTCCTGAACGACCTCTTCCCTGGGACCATATTGACATTGGTGTTGATAAAAATTTTCTCATTAAAGAATATTATGATTCGAGAAAAAATGTTACATCCGTCGATTGCTTTATCAATAACAAGTGCATAAATTGTGGTGTATGCACCGAGAACATAAAAAACATAAAGGCAATCGACGATTTGTCATCAGAGTTATCGAAAAAAGAAATCATAGATAAAAAAGATATTCTGCCGATTCAGAGAATACGCATCAAGTATTCCAGGTTGGGTGACATAATCTATCTTTCGCACCTTGATTTTCAGGAAATCTTCAAGAATCTCCTGAGGATGAGTCGATTAAATATATCCTACTCCAAAGGTTTCAATCCACAACCCAAAATACAATTCATTCAGCCGATTCCAACAGGATACAAAAGCAAATATGACATTGTCGATATATTCTTTGACGAACGCTACGATCCATCCGAAATTATAAAGACATTAAACAGCTTAAACTACAAGGGTATTCGATTCATATCAGCTCAAGAAATAGACCTAAAAGCACCTGCTCTTAATACCCAGCTTGTATTAGCTTCTTACTCAATCAAACTCAAACCATACGATACAATCGAGAAAGAGAAGCTGAAATTAATATATGCTGAACTACAAAAAAACATAGAAAACATTGATAAAGCATATAAGATATTGATTAATTATCAGAGTAAAAAGAAGATAAAAACTAAAAACCTGAAAGATTTTATTGAAAATCTTAATGTAAAATTAAAAAATAATATACTCTCTCTTGACTTAATGATAAAAATGAATGATAAAGGAACTATCAAACCTGATATAATCATAAGACAAATAATGAAAGATACTCTCATCGATAGATTCCATATAGAAATTACACGAGAGAGCCTATTTATAAATGACAACGATTCGATATTAAAAATCTAATTCATCACAAGTTATATAATGGCAGAAAAAATTATTATAAATAAAGACGACGATACGATTCGTATTGCCCTTTTAGAAGAAGCATCCCTCAAAGAACTTATAATCGAAAAGACTCACGAAAAAACCATCCAGGGTAATATATACAAAGGTAAGATTAAGGCAATATTGCCGGGACTTGATTCTGCTTTTGTTGATATTGGGCAAAAACAAAATGCCTTTTTACACTCATCCGATGTCATTTACCCTTATCCGCATTTAAAGAAAAGAAAGGCTCAAACGAAAAAAACTAAAACCCGTCAAAAAAAACCTA
This sequence comes from uncultured Candidatus Sumerlaeota bacterium, assembly GCA_964651675.1. Lineage (GTDB taxonomy): Bacteria > Sumerlaeota > CAZYWQ01 > CAZYWQ01 > CAZYWQ01 > CAZYWQ01. Next base: position 3,117 of record CAZYWQ010000327.1, read on the forward strand.
AAATAGAAAGAATCTTTCAAAATGGACAAGACATTATTGTTCAGGTAAGTAAAGAACCTTACCGAACAAAAGGTCCTCGAGTTACAACAAACATCTCTCTTCCCGGAAGGTTTCTTGTTTACTTACCATTATCAAAGAGTCCAGTAGGCATATCACGCAAAATCGAGAACAGAATCGAAAGACAACGATTGAAAAAAATCATCAGGTCAATTACAAAAAATGCTAACAACTTCATCATAAGAACAGCAGCTTTCCAGATCAATGAAGAAGATTTAAAAAAAGATACTGTTTATCTAAAAAAGCAATGGTATTCGACTGTTAGAAAGTTTAAAAATCGTGATGCTCCATCTTTACTGCATACTGATCTCGGGATTATAGAGCAGATAATCAGAGATATCTACAGCACAAAGGTTAAAGAAATCATTGTTGATGATTACCAAGAAACACTGAGGCTTCGTAAAGTACTCAAAAAAATGAATAGTAATCACCAAACTAACATTACTTACTATAAAGGCGTAAATATTTTTGAGGAATTTAATATCGAAAAACAGATTCAAAAGGCGCTTAGTCGGCATATATGGTTAAAGAGTGGAGGACATATTATCATCGATGAAACCGAAGCCCTAACTACAATTGATGTCAATACCGGGAAATTTATTGGCAAAAAAGATAATCAAGAAACAATATTAAAGACTAATCTTGAAGCCTGTGAGCAGATTACCAGGCAACTACGATTAAGGAATATTGGTGGAATCATAGTTATTGATTTTATCGATATGATTTCAAAAGAGAATAGGGAACGAGTCTTAAATGAACTCAAGAACAAACTTAAAAATGACCGTGCTAAAACGAGAGTTTATAACTTTAGTGAACTTGGCACAATAGAACTCACTCGACAGAGGATCAGACATAGTCTCAAAACCTTGCTTACCAAACCCTGTCGTTACTGTAGTGGAAACGGTCATATCCTGACTGAATCATCCATTTGGCAAAAAATGAGACATAACATTATCGCAAAAAA
>CAZYWQ010000328.1:0-4136 GCA_964651675.1 uncultured Candidatus Sumerlaeota bacterium
ATCTCGAAGAGATCGGTGAGAAGTCACTTTCTCAATCTGATGTGTCTCGATATTGGTTTGATGAAGCGAAAAATTTTATCAAGCATAATAAAATTAAATGGCTCGGACTGATGTTTAAGAAGTTTATTTTATTTAATAACAATTATGAGGTAAGGAATAATAAGAATTATTACTTCTGTAAAAAATACTCAATTTTATTGAGATTACTCCCTTTGAATTTTGGTCTTATCGCAACTCTGGGACTGTTTGGATTAATTGTTAACATCATCAAAAAGCCATCTTATTTATCGATCCTTCTTATCTTGTATATTTTTGTTTTTATGTTCTCGATTATTTTATTTTTCGTATGTGCGAGGTTAAGATTACCTGTCGTTGTGGGCTTGATTCCTTTTGCAGGTGCTGGTGTCAATTATCTTTTCAATCTTGATTTTAAAAATGTCGGTAAAACATCACTTTATGTTATACTTTTACTTGCTTGCGGATTATTTACATTTATTGATTGGTATCGTATAAAATCGAATGATTATTCTCAGGAATTTTGGAGTGTTGGGAATTGTTATCAGAAATTGAAAGATTATCCGAAGGCGATTGAATCTTATAGTAAGTCGATCGAATACGATAGTGAATTCCCGGAGACCTACTTGAATCTTGGCAATTGTTATTGGCAGACAAAAGATTTTGAAAAAGCCAAGCAAAATTATGAGAAGGTAATTGAATTGGATCCTGAAAATGCGAGAGCTTATAATAATTTGGGTGTTTATGCCGAAAAGAAAAACGACATCGAAAAGGCAGAGTTGTTTTATAACATTTCGGTGAAGCTATCACAGGATTATTCGAAGGCAAAGACGAATCTTGGTACATTGTTTATTAAAACAGGTAGGATAGATGAAGGGAAAAAACTGCTTGAGGAATCTTTAAAACTTGATGATTCTGATCCTGACACTTATCTTGGTCTGGCACTTTATGGATATGTAATAAATGATGGAGATGAGTCTGAGAAAAATCTGACCCTTGCAGTTAGTAAAGGTGGTAATCGTTACGAAGATTTGTTTCTCGAAGAGGTATCACGAATTTCTAAGGAAGAAAATTTGAATGATGAATGATATAAGTCAAAAGCAATTCTTCAATAGAAAGTTCATATTAATAGGATTGGCATTTGTTTTATTATTTTTGGTTGTTGCAAAGGAATTTAATTTTTTTGTTGAGACTACAACTTATTATTATCCTTACTCGAAGCTTACATGGGAAGATGATTACACACAATCTCGGATGAGATTTATAAGTCCACAGCTTTTAGCCTATCAGATTTCATCGATATTTCTATTGTTGCCAGGAATTGTGTTTTTATCGATGGGACTGTCAGGTTCGAGAGGATTAAATTTGAATAATTATTTCAGAAAGGTAAGTGAGAAAACAAATATCACAGCTTTTGTTATTATCATAGCTATAGTTGTTGCAGTAATTATTTATTTATTGGCAAGTTTTATCTTTTCATACACACCAATAACGGATGATGAAGGTGCGTATCTTTTTCAGTCGCAGATTTTTTCTGAAGGAAAACTCTATTATCCATTACCTCCTTCACCTGAGAATTTCGCTAATAAATTTATCATTTTAAAGGATGGAAAATGGTGTAGTAAATATCCTTTTGGTTATCCTTTAGTTCTTGCCATCGGAACTATCTTGAGTTTTCCTTATATCGTGCCAATTTTTTTTGGTGCTTTAAGTATTCTTTTAATTTCATTAGTAATAAAGAATATTTATGGAGAAGAACAAAATTTTCGGTTTGTTCTTTTCCCTATATTGCTTTTTTTCTTATTGAGTCCGTTCTTTCTTTTGACATCCAGCACATTATTAGCTCATTCATTTAATTTATTCTTGTTACTTGTATTTATCCTTTGCATAATAAAGACATATAACTCTAATAATCTGATTTATCCCTTTTTAGCAGGATTAACGATTGGATGGGCGTTTAATGTAAGGCAACTTACCGCCATTGCCTGGGGATTCCCAGTATTCATATTTGTCGTCTATATGTTAATCAGGAATTTTAAGGGGTGGTTGCTCAAGATTTTTGTGATGGGTGTGCCATTTTTGGTATTCATAATTGCCTATTTTTATTACAGTAGGGCAATCACAGGTTCATTTCTCTTAGCACCGTTCAATTTTTATGATCCTACGGAAAAGCTTGGATTCACAAAGGTATTATCTATTGGTTATCAACATACTCCATTATTAGGATTAACGAATCTTTTTACGTCTTTACTGAAAATCAATATTTATATGTTGGGTTGGTCTTTACCGCTCTTGTTTGTATTCTATTTTCTCATTTTCGGAAAGAAAAACAAATGGGAAAGGCTACTGGTTTATATCACTGTTTCTCACTTTTTCTTCTATTTATTCTATTATTCACCGGGAGTTTCTGATACAGGACCGGTTTATTATTATGAACTGTTGTTTCCATTAGTCTTATTTACAGTCAGAGGAATAAATTTATTACAAAGACAAATGAGCAAGGTTTCAATCAAAGAAAATTACTTAAGTAATTTATTACCAATGTTTGTTATATTATCTATTATTTTCAATTTGCTAATCTTTCTTCCGCAAAGATTAATCCATATATCGAATCTGACCTATACCACAAATATACCCTATCAAAAAATGCATCAAAGGAATGTTCATAATGCTATAGTTTTTATCGATAAACTTTATTATTCAGGATGGAGATTAGGATATAAATATTGCAGTCCAGATTTAGAAGATGATATTATATATGTTAAGGATAGAGGTGAACAAATAAATCAGAAATTGATGGATTATTTCGAAGGTAATAGGCTTCAATACCGCATCACATTTGATTATGAGAAGCGTAAGTATGTAATAGAAAATATCAATAATGAAAAATGAAAAATCTTTTGGATTTCAAAAAATACATTTAGTGAGTTGAAAATACTAAATATAAAAAGTTTTTTTCGCAAAATGAATTTTATACTTGAATAGTTGTAAATTTTACGATAAAAAATTCTCATTAGTTTATTCCTGAAAATTTAAAATCCCTGGGAAATAGATAGGTAGCTCAATGACAGTCGTTGCTGGTAATTTGTGGTCGAAAACATTACAGAAGTTGCAAGATAAAATCGATGAGAAGAATTATAAAACTTGGTTCTCATCTACAAAATTTGTTTCTTTTCAAGATAATAAATTAATAGTCGAAGTCCCCAGTCCATTTTTTCTTTCCTGGATAACTTCTAAATACAATGACCTCGTGAAGGAAATTGCCGAAGAAATTCAAAACACACCTGTTGAGATCGAATTTATCCATTCTGATTCTACACAAGCAGATGATAGCGATTCTACAGATGATTCGGAATTGAAAAACAATTCTTCTGTTTCAAAACCAGTAATAATTGCCGAATCGAAACTGAATGAAAAGTACACCTTTGATAAGTTTATAGTAGGTGAGAGTAATAGATTTGCGCATGCTGCCTCAATTAGTGTTGCTGAATCACCTTCCACTACTTATAATCCGCTTTTTGTTTATGGTGGTGTTGGTCTTGGGAAAACTCATTTGATTCAGGCTATAGGACATAAGGTGCTTGAAATCCATCAGGATATGAATGTGATTTATGAATCATCGGAGAATTTTCTGAATGAGTTTATTTCATCGATTCAGAATAATAGGACTCAGGAATTTCAAAGTAAATATAGAAGTGCGGATGTTTTATTAATCGATGATGTTCAGTTTTTTGCTGGAAAAGAAAGAACTCAGGAAGAATTTTTTCATACTTTTAATAAACTCTATCATAACAGAAAACAAATTGTTATTACAAGTGATAAACCACCCCGTGAGATTCATACCCTGGAAGAACGCTTGAGGTCTCGTTTTGAAAGCGGTTTGATAGTCGATATCCAACCACCTGACCTTGAGACACGCCTTGCTATTCTTAATAAAAGGGCATTGGCTGATAATGTCGAATTGAATAGGGAAGTTGCTCTTTTTATAGCGGAAAAGGCTGAGTCGAATATAAGAGAATTGGAAGGTCATCTTACGAGATTGGTTGCGTATGCAAGGTTGACTAAATCTAATATTAATCTTGATCTTGCAGAGAAGGTATTGGGTTCTTTAATGAAGGGGA
>CAZYWQ010000329.1:0-4092 GCA_964651675.1 uncultured Candidatus Sumerlaeota bacterium
TGCTGCACTTGATCTTGCAAATCAAGGTATTAAGGTATATCTAGTTGAACAGAAAACAACAATAGGAGGAAGAATGTCTCAATTAGATAGAACTTTTCCCACAGACGATTGTGCTATATGAATATGTGGCCCTAAAATGCTAGAAGTTAATCGAAATGATAATATTGAATTATTTACTCATAGTGAAGTAAAAAAAATAGATGGTTATGTTGGGAATTATAATGTTACAATTGAAAGAAAACCACGTTATACTACAGATGAATGCAATGGATGTGGAGCATGTAGCGAGGTTTGTCCTGTATATACCAGTAATTATTTTGATGAACATTTGGGTGCTCGAAGAGCTATTGATATAGCTTTTGGTCAAGCAGTACCATTTTTATATGATATTGATAGAGACGCGTGTATTGAATGTTTTTCTTGTGTTGATGCCTGTGAACTAAATGCAATTGATTTTAGTCAAGTGCCTACGGATGTTAATGTAAAAGTTGGAACAGTCATTATCGCAACAGGGTGGGACATTCATGAACCATTTGGTGAATATGGATATGGTGAAATAGATAATGTCATCACCCAAGTACAATTGGAAAGAATGCTTGCTCCAAATGGACCACTTGAAGGTCATGTACACAGAATCTCTGACGATAAAAAACCTAAAGAAATTGTATTTATACAATGTGTAGGTAGTAGGGAAAACGAAAGAACATATTGTAGTGGAGTGTGCTGTATGCTCGCATTGAAAAATGGACGATTATTACTCGAAGAATTTCCCGACGCGAATATAACTATCTGTTATATTGACATTAGAACTCCTGAAAAAGGATTTGAAGAATATTATGAACGAGCTAAAGATGCGGGTATTAATATGATTCGAGGAAAAGTAGGTGAAATCTCTGAAGATCCAGAAACTAAAAATGTGAAAGTTCGTGTGTATTCGACATTAACAGATAAAATTGTAAAGATTGATGCTGATTTAGTTGTATTATCTACAGCCGCACTTCCTTCAAAAGGGACTCAACAAATTGCAAATGTTTTAAATCTTGATACTAATATGTACGGGTTTCTCACAGAATCTCATTTTGGTCTTATGCCACAAGAAACAAAATCAAAAGGTATTTTCATTGCAGGATTTGCTCAAGGTCCAAAAAATATTGCTTACTCCGTTTCTCAAGCGAGAGCTGCAGCTAGTAAAGTTTCTGAATTAACAGCACCAGGTCAAATTGATATAGAACTAATAACTGCTGAAGTAGATAGTGAATTTTGTATTTCGTGTAGACGATGTGAAAAAGAATGTCCTAAAAATGCTATTCGCATTGAGAAAGATATTGGGGCTTATATTGATGAAATAAATTGTGATGGATGTGGAATTTGTGCTAGCTGTTGTCCTACTCAGGCTATTGACATCAGATATTATCGAGATCATCAATTATTCGCCGAAATTGATGGTCTTTTAGGAGGTGATTAAACAAATATGGAAAATATTAATAAAATCGTTGTTTTTGCTTGTTTAAAATGAGGATATAGTGCTGCAGATTTAGCAGGCGTTTCACGATTGAAATACACCCCTTCTGTAAAAATAATCAAAGTAAAATGTACTGGGAGAGTTGATATTAAACATATACTCTACTGTATTCGTTCAGGAGCAGATGGTGTCATGATTGTAGGGTGACGTCCCAATGAATGCCAATTTAAGAAGGGAAATTTCACAGCTGATAAACATGTAAAACTAGCAAATAGAATATTAGCATCAAGAGGTTTTGGAAATCAAAGAATAAATATGTATTGGTTAAGTGGAGCAGAATCAGAAAAGTTTGTGAAAAGTGTAGAAGATGCATTAGAAAAAGTGGAAAATTCTGGGCCAAACCCTCTTAAACAGTTAGATGAAGAAACTAAAATTGAAACAGAAGAAACAAAACAAGTTATAACTACCCCTGCAGAATGATTCTTATAAAAAAATTGTAGTTATAGGAAGACAACCCTTGCAAGGGAGGGGTTTTTAAATAGTATTCAATTATAAATTAGAATTTTTTAATAAATTGTAATCCAAAAGGATGGAAATATGGTTCAAGTTTCAAATAATATAAATTTCAATAGTATATCTCCAAAAAAATTAATGGATGCTACTTATAAAGCAGTTGAAAATTTTCAAATTAGAGCCTTCTTCGAAGCCAAAGATGAAATTTTAAAAACTGGAAAATATTCTGAAGAAGAATTTTATGAAATATTAGATGTCTTAATTGATGCAGAAACAGAACGTAAAATAGTGTTAGAATCATTAAAAGGGAAGAAACTATTATTTTTAGAGGAAATAGTGAAAGATCTGAATGATTTTCCTATGGAAAATGTAATTTGTGATATAATTTATCTTAAAGAACAAGGATATATTGAAGAACTTGTCGAAATAAAAAGTAAAATCATTACTAAAAAAATAAAGGGAGAAGAAAAAAAAGTTGAAGAAAAAGAATATTTTTATCGATATCAAGTTAAAGATCTCCCCAATGGTTTTATTGAACATTTTTTTGAACCAGTTTCTATTGTGTTTGATTCTAAGGTATGCTGTCAATGTGGTTGGTGCTCTTCAATTTGTCCAGTTAATGCTATTATAGTGACAGCAGATACTTTAGAGATTGATGATGAAATTTGCATGAAATGTGGATTATGCTATTCGGTGTGTCCAAGATCATTTTCAATTGAACAAGCAGGTAAAAATATAAGAAAACTTGATAAATCTTTAAATTTTTCAGATAAAATTAATGGCTATGTTAATGCTTATTCTGCTACAACCACTAAAGATGATATAAAAAAAGTACGACAAGATGGGGGAATTGTCACTTCTATACTTGAATATTTACTCGAGAAAAAAAAAGTTGATGCTATTGTAGCAGTAAAACATTCAGATAATCTGTGGAAACCAGAACCTGTTATAATAGAAGATCTTAAAGATCTATATAAAACAAGTGGTACTAAATATGCTAATGCCTCAACTTTGGAAATTTTAGATAAAACAAAGAAGTATGAAAACATTGCAGTTGTAGGTGTTCCTTGCATGATGAACGCATTAGAAAAAGGTGCATTGTTTCCAGGTGGACGACCGTTTTTTACCAATATAAAATATCGAATAGGCCTTTTTTGTATGGAATCTTTTCCCTATGAGGGTGTCCTTAACTTAATTAAAGAACAATTTGAAACAGATTTCAATAATGTTATAAAAATGGATATAAGTGGCGGTAAATTTATTATATACTTAGAATCAGGTGAAGATTTAAAGGTACCGTTGAATGATGTTAAATCTTATGCACGTCATAATTGTCACTATTGCGAGGATTTAACTTCAGATTATGCCGATATTTCTGTAGGATCAATTGGATCACCTAGTGGTTGGTCTACAGTGATTACAAGAAATGATAAAGGTGAGAAAATCTATAAGGAAGTAATAAAAGCAGGGCTAATAGAATCTAAAAGCTTAAAAGATGTGAAGCCTGGACAACCCTTATTAGAAAGAATTGCTGGTATAAAAAGAAAAAATTGTAAACCTATTAAATTGGAAAAGGAGTAATGAAATATTCTTAATATGAGCGTAAAAACATTTCAAGATTTAATTAAGGAAGTTCATGAAAAGGGAATTTGTCAAGAATGTGGAGGTTGTACTTCTTTTTGTTCAGCGATATTTGAAAATGTAATAGGGTTTAAAAAATCAAATTCTCCTCCAGAATATATAAATAAGGAAGCGTGCCTTGAGTGTGGAATTTGTTATTTCTTATGTCCTCAGACAAATATTTTAGATGATGATCTTAATGAGACTTATCATTTCACTGATTTTTCATCAATGCCATATGGATTTGTTGAAGATATATATTCCTGTCAGACTACAGATGAGGAGTTTCTAAAGTATGGAACAGACGGAGGAATTGTCAATACGCTTCTAAATTACTTATTAGAAAAAAAGATAATTGATGGGGCAATAGTGTCAAAAACTGAAGGTCCATTTTCACGAAAGGCGATTTTAGCTAAAACTAGGGATGATCTTATTAATGCATCAGGAACTGTTTTGAATATATCTCCCCAAGTTGATGAAGTGCAGAGGTTTAGTAC
>CAZYWQ010000330.1:0-4089 GCA_964651675.1 uncultured Candidatus Sumerlaeota bacterium
ATCCTAAATTAAAAGGTAGTCCTACCGATTATGAATTTCCGATTAGACAGGTTAATATTGCTGGAGGTGCAGGTTATATTTATCCGATTGCAGGGGATATAATGCTTATGCCGGGTCTTTCATCGCATCCAGCAGTTTATGACATCGATATTGATGAAGAAGGGAATATTGTTGGTTTGTTTTAATCCTCAAGATTTGTGAAGTATTTCATATCCTAATTGCTTCAGAAAGGATTGATTAATGAGTGCAAAGATAATTGATGGTAAAGCGATTGCAAAACAAATCAGAGAAGAAATAAAAAAGCAAAGAGAAGAATTCGAGACTAAAACAGGGATTAAACCGGGACTTGCGGTTGTTATAGTCGGAGAGGATCCCGCTTCTATTACTTATGTTGGGATGAAGAAAAAAGCTTGTGGTGAAATGGGCTTCTATTCCGAAGAGCATAAGTTTGATACCAAGTTAAAAGAAGAGGAATTAATAGATTTAATTAATCAGTTAAATAACAGAAAAGAAATCCACGGAATATTAGTTCAATTACCATTACCGAAACATATCTCTGAGAAAAAGGTAATCAATACAATTTTGCCCGAGAAGGATGTTGATGGATTTCATCCTGTGAGTGTTGGTAAATTAGTTGTGGGAGATGAATGTCTGAAACCCTGTACACCTGCTGGAATTGTTGAGCTTTTGATACGAAGTGGTGTGGAAACAAAAGGTGCGCATACAGTCGTTGTTGGTAGAAGTAATATTGTAGGAAAGCCGGTGGCTATAATGTTAATGCAGAAAGCTGCTGGAGCTGATTCAACCGTTACAGTCTGTCATTCTCGAACAAAAAATATTCCTGAAATAACCAGACAGGCTGATATCTTGATTGCTGCAATTGGAAGACCAATGTTCATTACAAAGGATATGGTGAAAGAAGGAGTAGCTGTTATCGATGTGGGTGTGAATAGAGTTGATGATAGTTCGAGACCGAGAGGATATAGGCTTGTTGGAGATGTGGATTTCGAAAATGTTAAAGAGATTGCATCTGCAATTACTCCTGTTCCTGGTGGTGTGGGACCGATGACTGTTACTATGCTTATGAAGAACACATTAAAAGCTGCAATGAATTCGGTAAATTATAAAGTGGACTGAGTAAAATGACAACTGAAAGTAGACTGGAATACTTACTAAATAGTGGGGAGTTTGTTGTTACTGCCGAATTAGAACCTCCTATGTCTGCCAATAAAGAATTTATTCTGAAAAAAGTTGTCTATTTCAAAGAATATGTTGATGCCGTAAATGTTACTGATTGTGCTTCTGCAGTTGTAAGAATGTCCTCATTAGCAACTTCGAGGATTCTGATCGAAGAAGGATTGGAACCAATCTATCAGATAACTTGCAGAGATCGTAACAGAATCGCCATTCAGAGTGACATTCTGGGTGCTTATGCATTAGGAGTGAAGAACATCCTGTGCCTAACAGGAGACCATCAATGTTTGGGAAATCATCCATCGGCAAAGGGAGTTTTTGGTTTGGATTCTGTGAATCTCATCAAATTGATGAGATTAATGAGGGATGAGAAGAAATTCTTTAATGGTTCAGAGATGAAAGTTGCACCAAATTTATTCATTGGAGGTGCATTCAATTCCTATTGTGATCCTGAGGAATTTATAGTTCAGCGAATGATAAAAAAAGTTAATGCAGGAGTAGAGTTTTTTCAGTCACAGGTGGTTTTTGATATTTCGAGATTCAAAGAGTTTATGAAGATGGTCAGAGATTCCGGAATAGATAAGAAAGCGTTCATTCTTGCTGGTGTGTTGCCTGTGAAAAGTGTAAAAGCATTGATATATATGAAAGAAAATGTTTCAGGGATGCAGATACCCGACCAATTAATTAAAAGGATGAAAGAAGCTTCTGATCAGAAAGAAGAAGGATTTAAAATTGCTAAAGAGCTTATCGAAGAAATCAGAGCTGTTCCCGGAGTGAATGGAATTCATTTAACGCCAGTGAAATGGGAAAGCATAATACCAAGGTTAATAGAAGAATGTGGTTTTTTACCAAGACCGGAGGCTGATGTGAAACCACAATTAATTCATAATTGATTAGAGAGAATAAAGAATGCGATTTGCTTGGAATAAGAAATCATTATTTTATAAGGTTTTTTACTTTTTTGAGAGAGTCATTAAAGAGCTTCTTTTCCATTGTTCGATGTGTGGACAGTGTGCTGTAAGAGGTTTGGGATTAACCTGCCCGATGCGCTGTCCAAAGCAACTCAGGAATGGTCCTTGTGGTGGATCGATGAATGGAATTTGTGAGACTGATCCTAAAAGGAAATGTGTTTGGTATCTGATTGCAAAACGTTCAAAAAGAATGCCGATTTTCAATAAGACAAAAGAAATTAAGGCTCCTATCGATTGGTCATTATTTCATACAGCAGCCTGGGATAATCTCGTCAGGAGAGATATTACTATTGATGGTGAAAGTAATCATACGAAGAATTTTAATACATGGAAGGCATCGATAGATAATACCAATTAGTTATTGAGAATATAAGTATAAAAAAGAAAAAAGGCAATGTACTCGTACATTGCCTTTTTATTATTTACAAATAACTAAAAGTAGTAATCACCATTAACAGGATGAGGAGGAATACCATCAGTCATTTTTTGACAACGAATAATATTTCCATAACTTATTGTTCCATTGGTTGGATCATAAGGAACAAGTGTATCACCACCAGGAGAATTATCTGGACTATTAGTCCAGTTTTGATCAGGTCCATAACCATATATTAAGTGAGCACCAACCCAATTATATAAACCACCCCATGCATCCCCCCATAACTCAACTAATAACTTTGTATGATAGTAAGCATATCTTTTACCAACCTGAGTTTCTATTGGATACTTGTCATCATACCATGTTGATTGTTGTAAAACGAATGGATCGTAAGTTATTGATGTCATAAAAGCTACTGGTGTTGTGAGGTAGTTTGGAACTCTGGCATGAAAACCCATATTGGAAACATTTACTTGAGTTCCTAAATCTCCCATAGGAGGGTATCCCACATTTACGACTGCATAAGCTTCAAGAGCCGTGAGCGTTGAACGCATATCCGCCTTGCATCTTGAAACTTTTGATCTTGTTTGAGCTTCAAGAAAATTCGGTACTGCAATCGCTGCTAATATGGCGATAATAGCAACGACAATCAGTAGCTCAATTAGTGTAAAACCTAATTTTTTCATATTAACAACTCCTTTCCTATTGATTTTCTTAATCAATTGAAAATAATAATAGTATGATTTCGGTTGTAAAGCTACTCGTTATTTTCCTCCTTTATATTAATTTTTATTACTAAAAAATCATATATATCAGAGTTATTAATTAGTTGTCAATATTTAATCAATAAAATGTTTCAATGTTATAAGTGTATCTGAAATTCCTTTAAAATGCGGTGAAAGAGGAATTGTTATCATTAAGTTGTAATACTGTTACTCATAAAAATTCCAGTTTATTTCCGGTATTTTCGATGGAATAGTTACAGGAGGATTATCTGTATGCCAGGTATAACCGCCATCATCTGTCCAACACCATCCGCCTTGAAAATTTGTGAATGTTTCTGCCCAAAATCCTATCCAGACAATATCAGAGTACTCATCATATCTTATAACAAATGGGTCATCGTAGGGAAGACCTGTCGAGGTACTGAATGGATTCCAGCTAACACCATAGTTGTCGGAACTGTATACTACATCAGGTGGATCCCACCGTTGTCCAATCCATACTCTTCCATTTTCAACAGCAACTGTTTTGCAATATTCATCGTATTTTTGTACCTGATGAGTATGCCAGGTTGAACCTCCATCTTGTGTGTAACAGTATCCGGCTGTTTGGTCATAGACCGATGTGTAGTTGTATACGGATATATGGACTTCATTTGGAGATACCATACATATATCAGTTGGGTCACCATAGAGAGCAGGTGATTCGTCATAATCATAATTAGACCAATTATCTCCATTATCGATTGATTTCATAAGTACCATTGATGCTCCATAATCAGCGGCTGCCCAGACTGTGTTGTTATAGGCTTGAATTGCAGTG